>CALPUN020000076.1 GCA_943326765.2 Bifidobacterium breve
CCCTGCGTTTCCTGACTGTAGCTAAAAGGTGCCATTATTACTAGCAGTAGGATAAATGCTTTGGTTCTGTTTTTGGAAGTCATACTAGTTTTTAAGAATACAATAATACATCAATTCGTTTGAATTCGGTTATGGTGGTCAATTATGTTAAAAAGAAAATTGCATTCGAACAACTAAAATCAAAAGTTGAAATAAAAAAGACACAACAACTTTTAGAATTAGATATTGAAAAATTAAAATTAAAAAATGATAAAGAAGAAATTAGCAAAGACATTTTAAATCTAGAAGTCGACATTATAGATAAAAGTAAAGAATTGGCCAATTACACCCTTCTACTTAGCCAGAAAAAAAATATTTTTAGTGAATTGCAAAACGACTTAAAGCAATTAAAAGAACTTTTAAAAAGTGATGAATCCAGAAAGAAAATAACTGAAATATTCCAAAAATTAAATCAACATCGAATAGGAGAAGAATTTACGGAAATATTTGATGTTAATTTTGAAAAAATAAATCATGATTTTTTTGAAAAACTAAAGAAAATTGACCCATCACTAACTAAAAGAGAACTTCGATTGTGCGCCTTTGTCAAAATGGATTTAACCAATAAAGAGATTTCTCCACTACTCAACATTTCAACTAGAGGTATTGAAAGTGCACGCTACCGAGTGCGAAGAAAACTCAATGTGCAGCATGAAGATAATTTTGTAGCATTTTTGGAAAATTTGGTTAAAACTGAGGACCCAAACTAACCTCTTTCCGTTTACTCTAAAATAAAAAAACTCCCCAGTTTCCTGAAGAGTTAAATGTGGTGGGCGATGAGGGATTCGAACCCCCGACCCTCTGGGTGTAAACCAGATGCTCTGAACCAACTGAGCTAATCGCCCTTAAAAGGTGTGCAAATATACATTTAGAATTTGGTTTTGCAAGGAATTACTAAAAAAATAGGTGCTCTTTTTTAAAAATAACTGTAAGTCCTTAATAATTTGTTAATTCTAACCCGAATACAACAGCGCCCTTTGCTATGATTTGTTATAGTACTACATTTGCTTCCAAAATATAAAAAAAATGGCGCGATTCAAAGAAAACGATTTGCCAAAATCAAAAATTACTGCTACCTCACTTCAAAAAGCAACCTTAATATTTCAATTTGCAGGACCACACAAATGGAAATTTTACGTCGGATTGGTTTTCCTTTTACTAACTGGAGGCACCGCTTTGGCTTTCCCAAAATTAATGGGAATGTTAGTCGACTGCGTAAAAAATAAGGATGCTGCTACCGCCAATACTATTGCATTAGGATTGGTAGTTATTCTTTTTTTACAATCGTTCTTTTCGTTTTTCCGTCTGTCGCTGTTTGTGAATTTTACTGAAAACACTTTGGCCAATTTAAGGCTAGCACTATATAGCAACTTGGTAAAATTGCCCATGTCTTTCTTTTCTCAAAAACGAGTGGGTGAACTCAATAGCCGCATCAGTTCCGACATCACTCAAATTCAAGACACGCTAACTTCAACTATTGCCGAATTCTTAAGACAGTTTATCTTAATTATTGGCGGGGTGATTTTACTGGCCAATGAAAGTTTTAAATTAACCCTAATGATGTTATCGGTTGTACCGCTAGTAGCAATTGCTGCTGTAGTTTTCGGGCGATTTATTAGAAGGTATTCCAAAAAAGTACAAGATCAAGTTGCCGAAAGCCAAGTAATCGTAGAAGAAACCATGCAAGGCATCAGTATTGTGAAAGCTTTTGCCAACGAATGGTATGAAATAGAACGTTACCACGGAAAAATTAAAGACGTCATTCAACTGGCAATTAAAGGCGGGAAATACCGAGGCTATTTTGCTTCCTTTATTATCTTCTGCTTGTTTGGCTCTATCGTGGCGGTAGTTTGGTATGGCGTTCAACTGAGTATTAGCGGCGAAATGAGCGTTGGACAATTGATTTCTTTTGTGCTGTATTCGACTTTCGTAGGGGCTTCTTTTGGTGGGATTGCCGAGTTGTATGCCCAAATCCAAAAAGCGATTGGAGCCACCGAACGAGTTTTTGAATTGCTAGAAGAAACTCCAGAAAAAATCAACAGTAAAGAAGCAGCTCTCCAACATAAAATTCAAGGCAACGTGACGTTCAAAAATGTTGCTTTTAGTTATCCTAGTAGAAAAGAAATTAAGGTATTAAAAGACGTTAGTTTCTCGGCCAATTTCGGTCAAAAAATAGCCATCGTAGGTCCGAGTGGTGTGGGGAAATCTACCATAGCTTCGCTCCTACTGCGTTTTTATGATATTGAAGGTGGTTCGATTGAAATCGACGGAAAAAACATTTACGACTACGATTTAGAAAACTTGCGAGGCAATATGAGTATCGTTCCTCAAGACGTCATTCTTTTTGGTGGAACCATCAAAGAAAACATCGCCTATGGTAAACCCGATGCCACTGATGCTGAAATCTTACTAGCCGCACAACAAGCCAACGCTTCCAATTTTATTGAAGGTTTTCCTGAAAAAATGGAAACCATTGTAGGGGAACGAGGTATTAAATTGTCAGGTGGACAACGCCAGCGTATCGCCATAGCCAGAGCTTTATTAAAAAACCCAAGCATCCTGATTCTAGACGAAGCTACTTCTTCGTTGGATAGTGAAAGTGAAAAATTAGTACAAGAAGCGTTAGAAATTTTAATGGAGGGCAGAACGAGTATTATCATCGCTCACCGACTTTCTACCATTCGAAATGCTGATCAAATTCTAGTATTGGATCACGGAAAAATTACCGAGCAAGGTACTCATCAAGAATTATTAGCCCTTGAAAATGGTTTGTATAAAAATCTAAGCAATTTGCAGTTCAGCAACTCTTAAGCGATTCAGAATATTCAATAAAAAACTCCAAGCGATCACTTGGAGTTTTTTCGTTATAAAGCTATTTGGTTTTTCTACGATCTCGTTCGGTTTTGATTAAAGTCAATTCGCGGCTTGTTTGTCCTGCCACCGAAGTGTTTTCTTCCGCACGTCGAATCAAATAAGGCATCACGTCGCGCACGGGACCAAACGGCAAATACTTCGCTACATTGTACCCGTGGTCTGCTAAATTGTAGCTGATGTTATCGCTCATGCCATACAATTGTCCGAACCAAACACGAGGATCATTTTTACTGATCTTATTTTCTTGCATCATTTGCATTAGCAAATAAGAACTTTCTTCGTTGTGGGTTCCAGAAAAAATTGCCATTTTATCAAGGTGTGTAACCATATAATGCACCGCCGCATCGTAATTGATATCAGTGGCTTCTTTCGAAACACAAATTGGAGATGGATATCCCCTTTCCTCTGCCCGTAAATTTTCTTTTTCCATATAAGCGCCACGAACCAATTTCATTCCGATATAAAAGCCTTCCGCTTGTGCTTTCTCATGCAGTTTCTCTAGAAAATCCAAACGATCCCAACGGTACATTTGCAATGTATTGAAAACAATCGCTTTTTCTTTGTTGTATTTTTGCATCATGGAAGTGACCAAATCATCCGCCGCCTCTTGCATCCAGCTTTCTTCGGCATCAATCAACAACGCTACATCCTTTTGATGCGCTTCCTTACAAACTTGGTCAAAACGAGTGATTACTCTATTCCACTCTGCGGATTCTTCTGAAGTTAAGGTCTCTTTCGCGCCGACTTTTTCATACAAATCCAATCGTCCAAAACCGGTTGGTTTGAAAACTGCAAATGGAATGGCTTTTCTTTTTTTGGCAAATTCAATGGTTTTCAGAGTCATTTCTAAAGCGGTATCGAATTGAATTTCTTCTTCTTTACCTTCTACGGAATAATCCAATACCGAAGATACGCCTTTAGTATATAGCTTATCGACTACCGACAAACAATCAGTTTCACTAACACCACCACAAAAATGATCGAAAACGGTGGCTCGAATTAACCCTTCAACAGGCAAATGGGCTTTAATGGCAAAGTTGGTTACGGCGGTACCGATGCGAACTAAAGGCTGACTATCGATTAGTTTGAATAAAAAATAAGCGCGATCCAATTCGGTATCACTTTTTAACGAAAAGGCCGTTTCAGTATTGTTGAATATTTTTTCCATGAGTGAAATTTATAACACAAATATAGCCCAGTTTTGAGAATTAGTAATCCTAAAACTACACTTTTTTGCATGCTATTTCAATACTCCTGTATTTGATTTTTCTACATTTAAACCCTTAATTATTAATACATTATTGCGAATTTGCAACATTCTTAATCATTCCTTTAAAAATAAAATAATGAAACGGCACCATCGAATACCAATAAATTCTTCTCAAAATACCGATGGGTCGAAAGGTAGCTACTTGGTGTAGCATGTTGTTTTAGTCCATTAGGAACTGAAGCCAAACTTCGCCAGAAACGCACATTTCGGCAAAAAAAAAAAAATCGTTTTTGCTCTTTATCAGGCAAAACATTCGAAGGTTTAAGAAAAAACGGATTCCTTTTGGTTGAGCAAAACCCACTTTTTATCACTATTGAGCTTGAAAGTACCAATGTGTTCTTTATTCCACTCCTTCGGACCAATCAAGGATAGAAAATTGATACCATCATCCCCAAGATACAAATGATACGTTTCCCCGATTACCGGTTCAAATGAAAACTTCGAATTGTACACCAATTCGTTCCATTCATATTCTTGCATCAAATGCAGGTACTGCTCTTTGAGTTCGTTGAACTTATTTTCGAACTGTTTGTTAACGTTGCTAATTCCTCTGCTTTTCCAGGAAACAACGTCATCCATTCGTATGGCAGGTGCTCCCACTGTGGTTGCGTAGGGCAATACACTGGCGTGATATCCTTTTTCGTCTGAAAAAACTATAGCATCTGGTTTGTCTTTTTCCATGGGTAACTTTACTAATTGGGTTCAATCTATTTCAATCATATTCACTGCTTCGACTAGCGCTTCGAAATTTTATTGTTGGAGATCGCTCGCTGCAGCTTGCATTTAAAGCGGTCAATTCCTTCCTCACGCTTAGCGGCATGTTTGGTTTTACAGTTTTCAACGCGTTTCCGCCAAAGTTTATAACTACTAAATTTCAATTCCTTTTTCATCAAAACTTTCACATCGGCTTCAGCTAAACCAAATTGAAATTGAATGGCATCAAATGGCGTTCGGTCTTCCCATGCCATTTCTATAATCCGATCCATTTCTTGCAATGTAAAATCGATACGATTCATTTTGTTTATTGTTTTGTAATAAATAGTAAACAAATGTACGTTATTTTTTAGCAATGCATCAATGTCAGTACAATAATTCTATAAAAAACCATCGGGATAATTCGAAAAAAATCCCTTATTTTGCCGAACACTATCTGAGATTATGATGCAATCCATACAAGCCAATGGCTATCCTATTTACTTTAACGAAACTGGTTATGAAGCCTTAAACCAGCAAATTTTCGAAGGAAACTATTCTACTATTTTCATCCTAGTGGACAGTCATTCCAATGAATTTTGTTTGCCAAAATTCTTACCCGTAATAGCTACAGAAGTTGCTATTGAAATCATCGAATTTGAATCGGGTGAAAGTTCTAAAACCATAGAAACCTGTGTTCAAATTTGGAATGTACTAACCGAATTGGGTGCCGACCGAAAAAGCCTCATTCTCAATTTAGGAGGTGGTGTAGTAACCGATTTAGGCGGTTTCGTGGCCTCGACCTTTAAAAGAGGAATCGATTTTATTCACGTTCCAACTTCGCTCTTAGCGATGGTAGACGCCTCGGTTGGAGGTAAAAACGGTGTCGATTTAGGGGCTTTAAAAAACCAAATCGGCGTCATTAATGTTCCTAAAATGGTGCTGATTGATTCTGGTTATTTGGAAACTTTACCTCAAAATGAAATGCGTTCTGGTTTGGCTGAAATGCTCAAACACGGGCTAATCTTCGACGCAGCGTATTGGAAACAGTTTTTAGATTTAAGTCGGTTAGATTTTGCTGATTTCGATGAGCTTATCTATAAGTCCATCGAAATTAAAAACACCATCGTTATGCAAGATCCTACAGAAAACGGCATCCGTAAAGCGCTTAATTTCGGGCACACTTTAGGCCATGCTATTGAAAGTTATTTTCTCGAAAACGAAAACAAAAAAACTTTGTTACACGGCGAAGCCATTGCAGCGGGAATGATTTTAGAAAGTTATATCTCGTTGCAAAAAAATTGGATCACTGCGCCTGAATACGAACAAATTAAAACGACCATCAACGGCATTTTTGAACCTATTGTTTTTGAAGAAAATGACCTCACTCCTATTTTAGAATTGCTAATTCATGACAAGAAAAACGAGTACGGAACGATTCAATTTGCATTAATTGAAGGAATAGGTAAAATAAAAATCAATCAAACCGCTGAAAAAGAATTACTTATAGAAGCCTTTGCTGATTATAAAAGTTAATAATTTTTTAATGGAAACCATTGCAATGCAACTATATTATTTTTTACATTTGCGGTAATGAATAGAAATCAAAACACGCACAGTCACACTCCCTTTAGTGGTGAAACCCGAAAATCCTTCTTCCATTTTTTGAAGAATATTTTTGCTGTGAATCGGATTTTGACTATTGATGTTACGCTGTGTAACAATACTTATAATGAAAAGTTACCCATCATTTACGCTAATATTCGAGTTTGAATTTTGATTGAAACCCTTCCCTTTTTTTCAATTAAAATTAATAGCGCTACTCCATGAATACAAAATATTTCGACCTAATCAATCAAACCTACTACTTTCCTCAGGAAGAGTTCACTTTAAACAAAGACAACTTACAATTTCACAACATCGATTTGATGAAATTGGTAGAACAATACGGAACTCCTTTAAAATTTACGTATCTCCCTCAAATTTCCACGAACATCAAAAGAGCCAAAAACTGGTTCCGAAATGCCATGGAGAAAAATAAATACGAAGGAAAATACTACTATTGCTATTGCACGAAAAGTTCGCATTTTCAATACATCATGAACGAAGCGTTCAAAAACAACATTCATATCGAAACATCTTCCGCTTTCGATATCAATATTGTAGAAAATCTTTTGGAATCGGGCAAAATCAATAAAAGCACGTACATCATTTGCAATGGTTTTAAAAGGGATCAATACATTTCCAATATTGCACGACTAATCAACAACGGCCATAAAAACGCGATTCCAATCATCGATAATTTCGAGGAATTGGATTTGTTGCAAGCCGAAATCAAAGGAAAATTCAAAATCGGAATCCGAATCGCTGCCGAAGAAGAACCCAAATTTGAGTTCTATACTTCGAGATTGGGAATCGGATACAAAAACATAGTTGCGTTCTACAAAAAACAGATTCAAGAGAACAACAAGTTGGAGTTGAAAATGCTCCACTTTTTTATCAACACCGGAATCAACGACAACGCTTATTATTGGAACGAACTGGTAAAGTGTATTAAAGTATATATTGCTTTAAAAAAAGAATGCGCTACATTAGACGGTCTCAACATCGGCGGAGGGTTTCCAATTAAAAACTCGTTGGCTTTCGAATACGATTACCAATACATGATTGATGAGATTATCAATCAAATTAAAATCGCTTGCGACGAAGCGGAAGTCGATGTTCCGAATATTTTCACCGAATTTGGTTCGTTCACCGTTGGAGAAAGTGGCGGTGCCATCTATCAAATCCTTTATCAAAAACAACAAAACGATAGAGAAAAATGGAACATGATCGACTCGTCTTTCATCACCACATTGCCTGATACTTGGGCCATCAACAAACGCTTTATTATGCTGGCGGTGAATCGTTGGAACGATCAATACGAACGCGTTTTATTAGGTGGAATGACTTGCGATAGCGATGACTATTACAACTCCGAGCAAAACATGAATGCCATTTATTTGCCCAAATACAATAAGGAAAAACCCTTGTACATTGGATTTTTCAACACCGGAGCCTATCAAGAAACTATCGGCGGTTACGGTGGATTGCACCACTGTTTGATTCCGCAACCCAAACACATCTTGATTGATCGCGACGAAAATGGCATTTTAGCAACCGAAGTTTTTTCGGAACAACAAACCTCAGAACAAGTATTGGATATATTAGGTTATAATAAAAAATAATTTATTTTTGAAGAATAATAGTAGGGACCCGAAAGCCTAGCCCTGATAGCAGTGGAAATCCTTTTTTGTTTTGTCACCCCGAGTACCGTCGAAGGGCATGTTTTACAAAACAAAAAAGATTGCAACGAATAGCAGGAAGCCGCTCCTAAAATTAAAAACAACAAACAAACAAAATGAGCAAAGGACCGATCAGTCAATTTATCGAAAAACATTACTTGCATTTCAATTCAGCCGCTTTAGTGGATGCTGCTAAAGGATACGAACAACAACTCGCCAACGGTGCCAAAATGATGGTGACCATGGCTGGTGCGATGAGTACCGCAGAAATTGGAAAAATATTCGCCGAATTCATCCGCAAAGACAAAGTGCAAATCATTTCGTGTACGGGTGCCAATTTGGAAGAAGACATCATGAATCTGGTGGCACATTCCCACTACGAAAGAGTACCGCATTATCGTGATCTTACCCCGCAAGAAGAATGGGATTTGTTAGAACGCGGTTTGAACCGAGTAACCGATACTTGCATTCCGGAGCACGAAGCCTTCCGTCGTTTACAAAAACACATTTACAAAATCTGGAAAGATGCTGATGATAATGGCGAACGCTATTTCCCACACGAATTTATGTATAAAATGTTGCTTTCGGGTGTCTTAGAAGAATATTACGAAATTGACTTAAAAGATAGCTGGATGTATGCGGCGGCAGAGAAAAATTTACCTATTATTGTACCAGGTTGGGAAGACAGCACGATGGGAAATATTTTTGCGTCGTATGTCATCAAAGGCGAGTTAAAAGCTTCAACCATGAAGTCGGGAATCGAATACATGACCTTCCTTGCCGATTGGTATCCAAAGAATAGCGCTAATGGCGTAGGGTTCTTTCAAATTGGTGGTGGAATTGCTGGCGATTTTCCAATCTGCGTGGTGCCGATGTTGTATCAAGATATGGAAATGCATGACGTTCCGTTTTGGAGTTATTTTTGTCAAATATCTGACTCTACGACAAGTTACGGATCCTATTCAGGAGCAGTTCCCAATGAAAAAATTACTTGGGGGAAATTAGACATCAAAACCCCTAAGTTTATTATCGAATCGGATGCAACTATTGTAGCACCTTTAATTTTTGCGTACCTACTAGATTTATAATATATATGAGACGAATAATTGTTGATTACTCTAAACTAACCAATGAAATCTTAACCTTATTGGTTGAAAAATTTCCTGACGGATATGATGATTCTAACATTATCCGGTTTAGAAATGCCCATAACGAATTGATCGAAGCGGTCGAAGTAAGCACGGACGACACTATTTACTTGGTGAAAGTGAGTACCAAATTGGCTAGCCGTTTAGAGAAATTTGATGAAGACGATATTGACGATATCGTTGAACCAATTGATACAATCAAAGGAATTGATTTGGAAGACGAAGATGCTCCTTCAGAAAATGATGACGAAGAAGAAATGGATATCACCAAAGATCCAGGCGGTTCAGATGATGATGGGGACGACGAAGACGATGATGATATCGAAGACGTTTCTAACGAAGATGACGAAGATGATGAATAAAATAGGAAAGGAACTGTAGTAGTTCCTT
The DNA here is from genome assembly GCA_943326765.2 of Bifidobacterium breve. Lineage (GTDB taxonomy): Bacteria > Bacteroidota > Bacteroidia > Flavobacteriales > Flavobacteriaceae > Flavobacterium. The sequence continues at coordinate 9,699 of CALPUN020000076.1, forward strand.
TTTTTATGACTATACTTTAAAAGTAATGCTGACTTCCTTTCCTCCTATCGTAAATATAGAAACCAAAGTACTGATCTTAGGAACTATGCCGGGCGCAATATCTTTGAACAAACAAGAATATTACGGCAATAAGAACAATCAATTTTGGAAGATTATCTACAGTGTTTTTGCTACGCTTCCCGTTTCAGAAAACTATAGTGAAAAAATGCAACTATTGCAAAGGAATCAAATTGGGTTGTGGGATGTCTTGGCGCAATGTGAACGAAAAGGAAGTCTTGATACCCATATCAAAAATCATATTGAGAATAATCTACTACAACTACTAGAAGATTTTCCCAATATTGATACGATTCTTTTCAACGGCAAGGAAAGCCATAAGTATTTTTTAAAGAAATTTGGAATCGTAGAAGGCATTTCGTTTCATGCTTTACCATCTACAAGTCCAGCTAATACACAATCCTTTGAGGAAAAACTACGAATTTGGAATGCTACACTATTGCGGTAATTCTTCCAAATACCGCTCTTGAAAAATGCGTTGGTGGTGGTTTTGATGCCCGATAATTACAAATCCCAAAGCTCTTACCGACATGGGATGGTTCGAAGCCGTTCCGATTTCTTGCAAATCTTCTTCTGAAAAAGTCTTAAACAAAGACAACGTTGCTTGCCGTACTACCGCTAATTCTGTCAATAAATCTTGAATACTTCTATTCGTAGCATGGGCAGAAACCACGTAACTATTTTCTTCAAAACCGGGTAATGGTGTGGCGTCTTTTCTAGCAAAACGTAGCGCTCGATAGGCAAAAATACGTTCGGCATCAATCAGGTGTTGCAAAATATCTTTGATGGTCCATTTGCCTTCGGCGTATCGATAATCAAATTTGTCCATCGGAATGTTTTGAACGAATTTAATCAAACGGTGAACGGAAATTTCAAGTTCTTCGATTAAAGTGTACTCAGATTCAGACGATTGTATGTAATTGGCATAAAAAGGGGCATATTCTTTAGAGGGAATATCGGTTGCTTTCATAATTAAAATTTTAAGCTGAATTTCTACTCGCGTTAGTATTTCCAATCAGCGATCGTGTTACAGTTTTTTGATAGGTTTTGATTAACTCGGCATCGGGATTGGTTTCTTAAATCCTTTCTCACAAACCTCGGTTAATAAAGGCAATAATATTCCTGTATTGTCGATCGAATCAAAGGGTAAGATCAAGAAAACACCGTTGTAAAGGTGGTGTTTTGAAAGCACATTTTGATTAAAACGCTCAATTTTTGGTAGAGTATACATTGGAATTTGAAATTAAAAATTAAAAAAACCTCAAGAATTCACTTGAGGTTCTATGAGAATAGTGTGCATTCAAGTTTTTTACATATTTTTAAAAATAGTATGCATCAAACGTTTCTTGTCATTAATACTTTCTTCCAAAGAAATCATGGTTTCTGTTCTGTATACACCTTCAATATCATCAATCATAAA
>CALPUN020000077.1 GCA_943326765.2 Bifidobacterium breve
CGGAATTGGACCAATTTTATTACCAATGGCAATTGCAGGTTTTGGAATCTTATTTTCAATCATTGGAACGATGTTAGTAAAAATTACTGACGAAAATGCTAAAGAAGCACAAGTGCAAAAAGCATTAAATATAGGAAACTGGATTTCTATTGCATTAACAGCAATTGCTTGTTATGTTTTAGTAAAATTGATGTTGCCAGAAACAATGAAAATGAATTTCTTCGGAGAAGGATTAAAAGATATTTCTTCTATGAGAGTTTTCTATGCTACTATCGTAGGATTAGTAGTTGGAGCAACTATTTCATCGGTAACCGAATATTATACAGGATTAGGTACAAAACCAGTTTTGGCTATCGTACAAAAATCATCAACAGGTGCTGGAACTAACGTAATTGCTGGTTTAGCTACAGGGATGATTTCTACGTTCCCAACTGTATTGTTGTTCGCTGCCGCTATCTGGGCTTCTTATGCTTTTGCTGGTTTCTACGGTGTGGCTTTGGCTGCATCAGCTATGATGGCAACAACAGCAATGCAATTAGCAATTGATGCTTTCGGACCGATTTCAGATAACGCAGGTGGAATCGCTGAAATGAGCGAATTGCCTAAAGAAGTTCGTACAAGAACCGATATCTTGGATTCTGTTGGAAATACTACAGCAGCCACTGGAAAAGGTTTTGCTATTGCTTCTGCTGCTTTAACTTCATTAGCATTATTTGCTGCTTATGTAACTTTTACAGGAATTGATGGTATCAATATCTTTAAAGCACCCGTTTTAGCGATGTTATTTGTTGGTGGAATGATACCGGTAGTGTTCTCTGCTTTGGCAATGAATTCTGTTGGAAAAGCAGCCATGGACATGGTATACGAAGTACGTCGTCAGTTTAAAGAAATTCCAGGAATCATGGAAGGAACTGGAAAACCAGAATATGCAAAATGTGTAGATATTTCTACTAAAGCGGCATTGCGCGAAATGATGTTGCCAGGAATCATGACCATTGGTTTCCCCATTGCGATTGTATTGTTAGGAAAATTGGTTTATGCCGATAACAATCAATTGATCGCTGAAATGTTAGGAGGTTATATGGCTGGAGTTACCGTTTCGGGTGTGCTTTGGGCGGTGTTCCAAAACAATGCTGGTGGTGCTTGGGATAATGCTAAAAAATCTTTCGAAGCTGGAGTTCTAATTAATGGTGAAATGACATACAAAGGTTCTGATGCTCACAAAGCGGCGGTAACTGGAGATACTGTCGGAGATCCATTTAAAGATACTTCAGGCCCTTCGATGAACATCTTAATCAAATTAACTTGTTTAATTGGATTGGTAATCGCTCCAATTTTAGGAAACGGAAGTCATGGGGATGCTATGAAAGTAGTGAAAATGGAAATGAAAATGGAATGTTCTGGTGATATGATGGGCAAATGCGACATGAGCAAATGCGCTACGATGACCAAAGAACAATGTGCTGCTATGTGCGATAGTTTGAAATGTTCACCAGAGCAAAAAGAAATGTGTTTGTCACATTATGGTGCTGATGGAAAATTCGTTACTTCAACAGATGAAAAAGATTGTTGTGCTAAAAAAGAAGCTGTCATGGGAACTGCAACTAAAGAGGTACGTGTAGAAATCACCAATACCAATGGAAAATCTAAAGCTACCGTAACAACAACTGTTGGCGGTAAATCAGCGACTGAAACTATCGAAGGTACGGAAGCTGAAGTCAAAGCTAAAGTGGACGCATTGAAATAAGCGTTTCCATTCAATACTCAAAAGCCCTATCTTTTAAATAAGATAGGGCTTTTTTAATTTTTGCTGTTAGCGGTTTTTGATTTTGTTTTTTTAAGATTAATAAAATATTTTTAATCAAATAGTTTCGTATTGTTTTGATATTTAACAGTTATGATTAAAAAATAAGTTATTTTTGATAGAGAAAATTTCTTAAATCAAAACAATTAACTAAAATATTGTAAGCCATGAAACTAAAATCAATTCTATTTCTTTTATTTACCACAACCTTTTTTGTGTTTAGTTGTAATAAAGACGAAGCAAACCAACCACAAACAACTGCAATTGGAACCATCACCGGAAAAGTAATGGTGAAGAACGGATTAAAACCTGTAGGGGGCGCCTTGGTCTTTACCTTTAATGACAAAAGTGAAATTTATACCACACATACGGATGCTAACGGAAATTTTTCTTTAAAAGCGCCAGTTGGGAATAGAAAATTGCAAATACAAACCGGCGGCGGGGGTAATTTCAGAACCTCAATTCCAGTAACCGTCACTAAAAATCAATCGATAGCAATCGAACCGGGACTAACAAGACTTGATCAAGTAGCAAGGATGGCTTATGTAGTCGGTAATTATGACAACATTCAAGATATTGTAACCAGTCTTGGATATGCCATTGAAGCAATAACAAGTAACGACTTGGAGAATTACAGTATTGTGTCGCAATACGATATTATCTTTTTAAATTGTGGTGCCAATAGGATTGCATCAAACCAACCGATAGTCGATCTTAATCTCGCTAATTTTGTGACTAATGGCGGAAGTATATATGCGTCCGATTGGTCTGTAGCGTATCTCACCGGGGGTGCCTATCACTCGACACAGTGTGGAGAGGCCGGAGGCTTTATTTCTGACGATAAACTGTGTACAAAAGCAAATGGAGTAGCTTCCACTATTACGGGAGCTCAAATTACCAATACAGATTTAGCTACAGCACTTGGTTTTTCAACCTTGGATATTGTTTATGACTTAGGGGCTTGGGACAAAATAGAGAGTTTCGACCCCACTTTTTGGGATGTCTTGGTGAATGATCCTACAACAAACCAACCTTTGATGATTAAGACGAACCATTTTTGTGGCGGAACCGTTTCTGAAGGAGTTGGCGCTTCGGGAGACGACAATTGGATGACGATTTGCCATAAAATTTCAGCTACTGAATCAGTAACCATTACCATTGATGCTAGCGAATGGCCCGAACATCAGGCTCACGGAGATTCTATAGGAGATTGTTCTAATTTGGGAAATTGTGGTTCAATTTATTTTACAACATTTCACAATCACGCCAGTGGAAACATTGGAAATACCATATACATATTAGAGTATGTGATTTTGAATTTATAGATGGAAACATCCCACAAATTATATAAAAAGAGGAACTTTGATTTCCTCTTTTTTGTTTTTATGGAAGTACTGCTTTTCAACAGTTCGGGAATATTTTTCGTTGATATCTAATTTTGTAATTGAAAAACAGTATGTTATTTAAAAGTATATTTGGACTGGGTGGTTCCTAATGTAGAACCACAAAAAAACCATGAAGGAAACGCTAAGTAAAAATGCAGTCACCGCATTACTTTCGGAAGGCAATTTAGTAATTCAGGCTTTAAAAAGCGCAATAGACGGTATTTCCTTTTCCGAGTTATCAATGGTTGTAGATGCTACTACTTCTAATCCAGAATGCCAATCTGTTCAAACCATACTAACGCATGTTGTCAATTCGGGATACGCTTATTGCGGCTATATCCGAAAAGTAACCAAACAGCACCACGAGTTTGTTCGAAAAGGGTTCTACAATTCTGTCGAAAAGTATTGGGAAGAGCTGGATCTTTTACTAGACTATACCGTCTTAACTTTCGAAAAAATCCATGATGAAGATATTGAGGAATTTGATGAGGATAAAAAAATAAAATCGTCTTGGGGTCAAGTTTATGATATAGAGCAAATGATGGAACACGCGATAGTTCATGTGGTAAGACACCGGCGTCAAATTGAAAAATTCAAGAAACGACTCGATTCACTTGACTAGTCCTAAATGAAATTTGCTAAAACAATCCGTTGAGTTCGGCATCAATTTTATTTAATATCATTCCCAAATCTTCGGGATTGTTTACAAAATCGATATTATCTACATCAATAATTAAGAGTCTTCCTTTAGTATACGTATGAATCCAAGCTTCGTATCGTTCATTCAATCGACTTAAATAATCAATAGAAATGGAGTTTTCATATTCGCGACCCCGTTTGTGAATTTGAGAAACCAAATTCGGAATCGAACTGCGCAAATAAATTAGCATATCAGGAGCTTCAACTAAGGATTCCATCAATTCAAAAAGCGATTTGTAGTTTTCAAAATCCCGATTGGTCATCAAACCCATAGCATGCAAATTAGGTGCAAAAATATGAGCGTCTTCATAAATGGTTCGGTCTTGAATGATTTTTTTACCGCTTTCGCGTATTTGCAATACTTGACGAAAACGACTGTTCAAGAAATAAATCTGCAAGTTAAACGACCAGCGTTCCATCTGATGGTAAAAATCATCCAAATACGGATTGTCAACCACATCTTCAAAATGCGGTTCCCATTTGAAATGTTTTGCTAATAATCGCGTTAATGTTGTTTTTCCCGCTCCGATGTTTCCTGCTACTGCTATGTGCATTATGGTAATTTTATTTTATAATTTGTAATTTCTTGGTTTGTAAAAATAGATAAAATTTGTTCTTTATAGGAAAAATTTTCAAAGGTTTTTTTGTCAATTTCGATTCCCATAGTTTTATTTAATTTGGAAGAATAAAAATAAAGAGATTGGTCTTTTTTATAGAGATAATCAGTTTTAGTAATCATTTGAAATTGGTCCAATTTGGAAGCTTTCTCAAAAGGGGTAACTTTTCCATAAATATCACAAGACTTGGCGTTGCCTTGATCATCAATCCAAAAAAAAGTATTGAAGTCGGATTGAAAAAATTGAATCGTATTTTGAAATGGAGTGGTGATGGGTTGGTATTCTTTTTTCAAATAATCATAAAGGCCTACTTGCTGGCTAGAACTGTTATAAACCCAAAGTCGGTTTCCAAAAGCTAAGCCCACAGCTTTAGCCACTATTGGTGTTGGGTCGTCATTCCAATTGATTTTCAAAGTTTCATTCAATTGATTGTCCACTAAAACAGCAGTATTGAAATTTTCATAAAAGACCACAATTTTCAAAGGGTTTTGAAAATCAACTTTGGCAATTTTTCCTAAACTCAGATTTTTGTAGTTCCAAATTTTACTATCCCATTGTTTGTAAAGTACATTGTCCTTAATGAAATAGAAGGCGCCTAAAGAATCATATCCCAAAAAAGCATCTGCACTCCGTTTGAAAGATTGCTGTTCGATCGCTTGTATTTTTTGACCTTGACCAACGGCTGTGGTTAGTAGAAAAAGAAAAAGAAGCATTTTTTTCATAAAGGCTAATGTACAATTTATCACAATAGTACTTTAAACGAGATAGTAATTATTTTAAAAACAGTAGTGTTTAAATAAAAAAAACCCGACCGGGTGGTCAGGTTTTGGTGCGACTAGCGCTATGATTTCCCTTTCAAATTACAATCCGAAAGCTGCCTTCACTCGATCTACAAAATCCAATTTCTCCCAAGTAAACAATTCTACTGTTACCGTTTTTTCCTCTCCTCCCGGAGCTTTAAAGGTTTTGGTTACTGTTTCCGGTTTACGACCCATGTGCCCGTAAGCAGCCGTTTCGCTATAAATCGGATTTCTTAATTTCAAACGTTGTTCAATAAAATACGGACGCATATCAAAAATAGCTTCCACTTTTTTAGCAATTTCCCCATTGGTTAAATTGACTTTAGCAGTACCATAGGTGTCAATGAAAATCCCCATAGGTTGTGCCACACCAATAGCATACGAAACTTGTACTAATATTTCATCCGCAACACCAGCAGCGACTAAGTTTTTAGCGATGTGACGCGTGGCATAGGCAGCACTTCGATCGACTTTACTTGGATCTTTCCCTGAGAAAGCACCACCACCGTGAGCTCCTTTTCCACCATAAGTATCTACAATAATTTTTCTTCCTGTTAAACCGGTATCTCCGTGTGGTCCTCCGATTACGAATTTCCCAGTAGGATTGATGTGGTATTGAATTTTATCGTTGAATAAATGAGCATATTCTGGATATTTCGCTTTCACTCTCGGAATTAAAATCGATACTAAATCGCTTTTAATTTTGGCCAACATCTTGGCTTCTTCATCAAAATCATCGTGTTGTGTTGAAATTACGATAGCGTCAATTCGAACGGGTTTGTTGTCATCCGAATATTCTAAAGTCACTTGCGATTTTGCATCAGGACGTAAATATTTTATTTCGGCATTTTCTCTTCTCAAATTCGCTAATTCAATCAAAAGCGCGTGAGAAAGATCCAAAGCTAACGGCATGTAGTTTTGCGTTTCATTGGTCGCATAACCAAACATCATTCCTTGGTCTCCGGCTCCTTGATCTTCTGGGTTGGCACGTTCTACCCCTTGATTAATATCGGTAGATTGCTCGTGAATGGCTGAAAGAATTCCACAAGAATTCGCCTCAAACATGTACTCACTTTTCGTATATCCTATTTTTTTGATGACATCGCGAGCAATTTGTTGAACGTCTAAATAAGTATTCGATTTTACTTCGCCAGCCAAAATCACTTGACCAGTAGTTACTAAAGTTTCACAAGCCACTTTGGAAGTAGCATCAAAGGCCAAGAAATTATCAATTAATGCATCCGAAATTTGATCCGCAATCTTGTCAGGATGTCCTTCGCTAACCGATTCTGACGTAAATAAATAAGCCATAATAATTGTATGATATTAAATTAATTAAACGAAAAAAGATTGCTAAACAACTAAAGGAGAGAGTTTCTGCTTTAGCATTTTTACGACACTTAGAGTTTCATAAGCATCAGAGGTTGCAATCAGTTCAAATTTTTCCTCTTAGTTTTCGAGTGCAAATGTATGAAACCATTTTTGATTAGAAAAAAAATATTTTGTGCTTCTTTTTTTATATTTTTGCGACTTAACAATTAAAATAACAATTATGAAAAAACTATTACTTTCTATTTCTTTAGTATTGGCTTTCGGAGTTTCGCAAGCTCAAAATTTGTTTACTGAAAATTTTGACACTTTTACTAATCTTGCAGCTGCAGGATGGACACAAACGAACCAAAGTAATCCAGTCGGAGCTTCAACCTGGGCTCAAGGCGGAGGAACTGCTTTTGCAACGGCATATAATGGTGCCGCTACTTCTTTTACATTGTGTAATTACAACAGCACCACAGGTGCAGGAACTATTAGTAACTGGTTGATAACTCCAACAGTTGTTTTAGAGAATGGCGATGTTATTTCTTTTTACACGCGACAAGGTGGTACTACGGTATCGTATCCAGATAATTTGGAGTTGAGAATTAGTACAAATGGCGCATTCACTTCGGCTCCATCTGCAGGAATTGCCGATGTTGGAGATTATACCACTCTTGCTGCAGAAATTAATCCAACATTAGATCCGGCGGGTTACCCACTAACCTGGACACAGTACACTTACACTATGAGTGGTCTTACTGGACCTACAGAATGTAAATTAGGGTTCAGATATTATGTAACCGATGGTGGTCCGCTAGGTGCTAATTCAAATATTATAGGTTTAGATGCACTTTCTATCGATCGTCCTATAATGAGTACTGATTCTTTCTTCGCTCAAAACTTCGCAGTATATCCAAACCCTGCTGATAACGTGATTAACATTTCTAACAAAAACAACACAACTTTAAATCAAGTTCAAGTAACGGATTTGAACGGAAGAGTAGTAAAATCAATCAATGCTAATGGTGTAGCCACTACACAAATTAATATTGCTGATCTTACTTCAGGAGTTTATTTCTTGAAAGCTACTAACAGCCAAGGTGTTGGAACTACAAAATTCATCAAAAAATAAATACTCTTTTTGTTGAAAATATACTAAAACCTGTTCTAATTTAGAACAGGTTTTTTTTATGCCCGAATTCAAGATACTTGCGCCAGAAAAGAGGCTTCCCATCACAGCCGCAAACAGTTCTCTCCAGCAAATGGGACAACTCCAAACCAAAAACCACTACAACGTTGTAGGTTTTATTTTTTAAAAACCTGTTGCAAAAACCAATTCCATTCCCTTACTTTGCACTGTTCTTAAACATACTGATCGTTATCACGAAAGCCAGAGGGATTAGACCCGTTGAAAGCTTAGCAACCCTTTATTCTTAAAGAAGGTGCTACATTCTACCGCACATGCGGACAGATAACCCCGAGATTTTTTCTCCTTTCCGATAACCATTTTATTTTTTAGAAGCACCACGTTGGGTTTTCAAAACCACGTTTGGTCCTGCTGTACACTGTATCTTTTCTGCCGAACCCCGGCAAAAAAGGATGCCGTTCCCATCAGGGCTAAGGCACAACGTTCCGAGTTCATCATAACGAATCAAAAAATGCTCAGCTCGAAATAGCAAAGCAAGAAAAAATGAATATGTCAAAAATACAAGAAGCCATCCAACACAAAATCCTAGTCCTCGACGGCGCCATGGGAACCATGCTGCAACGCTACAATTTCTCTGAAGAAGATTTCCGTGGCGAACGTTTTAAGGATTTTTCCCATTCCCTAAAAGGAAACAACGATCTATTGTCGATTACCCAACCACAAGCCATTCGCGACGTACATGCCCAATATTTTGAAGCCGGCGCCGATATCGTAGAAACCAATACCTTCTCCGGAACCACAATCGGAATGGCCGATTACCATCTCGAAGATTTAGTCTACGAACTCAACTTCCAATCGGCAAAAATCGCACGCGAAGTCGCCGACGAATTCACCGCAAAAAACCCAAACCAACCTAGATTTGTAGCAGGTTCCATAGGTCCCACCAACCGAACCGCCAGCATGAGCCCCAACGTGAACGATCCCGGATACCGTGCCGTAACGTTCGACGATTTGCGGATCGCCTACAAACAACAAGTAGAAGCCTTAATCGACGGGGGTTGCGACGTGCTTTTAGTAGAAACTATTTTCGACACGTTAAATGCCAAAGCCGCTCTATTCGCCATAGAAGAAGTCAAAGACGAACGTCAAATCGATATTCCCATCATGGTTTCAGGAACGATTACCGATGCTTCCGGAAGAACCTTGTCCGGGCAAACCGTAGAAGCTTTTTTAATTTCCATTTCACACATTCCCTTGTTGAGTATCGGATTCAATTGCGCTTTGGGTGCCGATCAATTGAAACCATATTTAAAACGATTGTCGAGAAACACTTCGCTCAACATTTCGGCACATCCCAATGCTGGTTTGCCCAATGCATTCGGGCAATACGATCAAACGCCTCTAGAAATGCAAGCACTCATTCGGGAATACCTTAAAGACAATTTAATCAACATCATCGGCGGTTGTTGCGGCACTACTCCCGACCACATTAAGTTGATTGCGGATGTCGCGAAAGAATTCAAACCGAGGGAGTTGATGGTTGTTGGTTGATGGTTGTCGGTTGTCGGTTGTCGGTTGTCGGTTGTCGGTTGTCGGTTGTCGGTTGTCGGTTGTTTAAAAAGAAATATGAAAGATACTAAAAAAGATTATACAGATTTGGAAGTCTGGCAGGAATGTAGAAAGTTAACGAATCATGTTTATGAGTTTTCAAAAGCATTTCCAAAGGATGAATTGTTTGGTTTGACCAATCAAATCAGACGCTCGGCTGTTTCAATTCCTTCAAATATTGCGGAAGGTTGTGGAAGAAGTACGAGTAAAGATACTTTACATTTTCTGCATATTGCTCGTGGTTCATTGTATGAAGTTGAAACACAAACTTTCGTCGCACTTGATCAAAACTATATAACCAAAGAAACTTTCGACTCACTATTTGAAACCGTGCAACGCTGTAAACGCTTATTAAACGGATTCATTAATTATTATAGAAAACTCAATGATTAAAGATATCACACCGACAACCGACAACCGACAACCGACAACTAAATACCTTAAGTTATCCGGACTTGAACCACTAATCATTACACCCGAAACGAATTTCGTAAACGTAGGGGAACGAACCAACGTAACCGGTTCTCGAAAATTCCTGCGACTAATTAAAGAAGAACGCTACGAAGAAGCACTTTCCGTAGCACGAGATCAAGTAGAAGGTGGCGCGCAAATCATCGACATCAACATGGATGAAGGCATGCTCGACGGTGTTTATGCCATGACGACCTTCCTTAATTTAATTGCGTCTGAACCCGATATTGCTAGAGTTCCCGTAATGATCGATTCTTCCAAATGGGAAATCATCGAAGCCGGACTCAAAGTAACGCAAGGGAAAAGTGTCGTGAATTCGATTTCGCTTAAAGAAGGCGAAGCCAATTTCATCCACCATGCCAAACTCATCAAAAGATACGGAGCCGCCGTAATTGTGATGGCTTTCGACGAAGACGGTCAAGCCGATACCTACGAACGGCGCATCGAAATTTGCAAACGCTCTTATGATATTTTAGTAAATCAAGTCCATTTTCCGGCCGAAGACATCATTTTCGATCCCAATATTTTTCCCGTAGCCACCGGAATGGACGAACACAAATTAAATGCCCTCGATTTCTTTCGCGCCACCAAATGGATTCGCGAAAATTTACCGCACGCCAACGTAAGTGGTGGTGTCAGCAATGTTTCGTTCTCGTTTCGAGGCAATGATAAAGTGCGCGAAGCAATGCATTCGGCGTTCCTTTACCATGCGATTCAAAACGGAATGACCATGGGAATCGTCAATCCGGAAATGCTCGAAGTGTATGATGAAATTCCGAAAAATTTATTAGAACATGTAGAAGATGTTTTGTTGAATCGAAGAGAAGACGCCACCGAGCGCTTACTCGATTTAGCAGAAACATTTAAAGGCGATTACAAAGCCAACGAAAAAGCAATTCAAGAATGGCGTTCCGCGCCAGTGCAAGAACGGATAACGCATTCGTTAGTCAAAGGCATCGATGAGTTTATAGAAATAGATGTAGAAGAAGCCCGACAATTGGCCAAAAAACCAATCGAAGTCATCGAAATCAATTTGATGGCAGGCATGAATGTCGTGGGCGATTTGTTCGGAAGCGGAAAAATGTTTTTGCCGCAAGTGGTGAAGTCGGCTCGGGTAATGAAAAAAGCAGTCGCTTATCTCTTGCCATA
>CALPUN020000078.1 GCA_943326765.2 Bifidobacterium breve
AATCTCGGAATCTTATTTTGACCGCCCAATTTCCCTATCGATTTCATGTAGTTTTGAAACCCGTTTTTAACCACTTTGGTAACCACCAATTGTTGAAGCACTTTGCCGGCAATCAAATCGTCGTAGTACTCGTTTTGATGGCGCATGGCTTGGTCTAGTTTTTTTGAAAATTCCTTGAGATTGCCTGGTTCGTTTTCAAATTCCACAAACCATTCATGGTACGGCAATCCTTCTTTGGGTGTAATTTGTGGCGCCACTGTAAATTCATTAATACGGATATCGGTTTCGAGAATGGCTTCCTGCAAAGCACTTTCGACTTCTTTTCCAATCACGTGTTCCCCAAATGCCGAGATAAAATGTTTGATTCTTCCCGAAACAATTACCCGATACGGTTGTGTTGAAGTAAACTGAACCGTGTCGCCAATATTATAGCCCCAAAGTCCTGCATTGGTGGAAATAATCAGCACGTAATTCACTCCGAGCGCTACTTCGCCAATAGTATATCGTCGGGGATTTTTAGTAAAAAATTCGTCTGATTTTATAAATTCATAAAAAATACCCGCATTCAAAAGCAATAGCATTCCGGTTTCCTTTTGCGAATCTTGATAGGCGAAAAAACCTTCTGACGCCGGGAACAATTCAATACTGTCTACTTTTCTTCCGATAAGATTTTCAAATTTAGCGCGATACGGCTCGTAATTCACGCCACCATAAATGAATAAATTGAAGTTCTTAAAAAGTTCCCCAACAGGTTTTCCTGCTTTTTGATGGAGTTTCTCAAAGTACATTTGCACCCATGAAGGAATACCCGAAATCACGGTCATGTCTTGGTTAAAAGTTTCTTTTACAATCGCATCTACTTTGGTTTCCCAGTCTTCAATGCAATTGGTTTCCCAGGATGGTAAACGGTTTTTCTGTAAATATTTCGGTACAAAATGGGCAACAATTCCGGACAATCTTCCAAATTGAATTCCCTTTTTTTCTTCTAAAATCGGACTTCCTTGCAGGAAAATCATTTTCCCATTTACAAATTCGGCTTTGCCGGTTTCGTGAATGTAATGCAAAATGGCGTTTCTAGCCGCTTCAATATGAAAGGGCATGGATTCTTTTGTCAGCGGAATGTATTTGGCTCCCGATGTGGTCCCAGAAGTTTTGGCAAAATACAAAGGTTTTCCTGGCCAAAGCACATTTTTTTCACCGCTTACCACTCGATCCACATACGATTTTAAACCTTCATAATCTCGAATCGGAACATGGCTGGAAAAATCAGAATAGGTTCGTATTTGATCCAATTGATGGTCTTTTCCAAACTGAGTGTTCTTAGCTTGATCAAGTAATGATTCAAATACTTTTCGTTGGGTTTCAATTGGATTTTTTGCCCAAAGTTGGGTTTGGTTGTAAATTCGTTTGGCGAATAGTTTGGCAGCGAAAATTTTTAAAGCACTTCTCATTTATTCGAATTCTATAAATTGAGTTGGATCAATCGGATAACCGTCTTTCCAAAGTTCAAAATGCAAATGCACGCCAGTAGATTCTTGACCCGTTGAACCTGCCAAAGCAATCACCTCGCCTGTTTTCACCACATCGCCTTGCGATTTGGTTAAAGAAGCTGCGTGTTTGTAGACCGATATAAAACCGTTGTTGTGTCGGATGATGATGACGTTTCCGGTGGTGGGCGTCCAATCGGCAAAAATCACCGTACCGTTTAACATGGCTTTTATGGGTGTGTTTTTGGCCAAAGCAATATCCACTGCAAAATGCTTGTTTTTAAAATTGAAAGTTTCTGTTATTGATCCTTTCACTGGTGGAAAAAGCACGATACTGACTTTGGATTTGGCCTTCTCAAAAAGGTTGTACTTGTCTTCTTGGGTGACTTCTTCGCGCAATTGTAAATCGGCTTCCGAGGGTTTTAAATCTTCGGTTGTAGCCGTTTCTGTTACTGAAGCGTAGATCGAATCTTTATTTAATTTGGCATAGTCTAAATCGCCGGTGAGTACTTTTTTTATCGAGCTGATATAAGCTTCATTTTTCTTTAAAGCGGTGGTTAGAGAGTCGGATTTTAGAGCCAATTCGGTGGCGTCGCGCTTTAATTTATTCGACGCATAACCCGGAATGAATTCTCTTAAAGGCGTAAAAGCGATTAGGTAAGTTGTAATCGTGATAATTAAAATAGTGCCAACAGTAGCGACCACGAAAACATTCATTAAGGTTAATTTTAAAGAAAAGATTTCTTCAAAAGAATCTTCATTCAAAATTACCAGGCGGTTTTTGGTGAATAATTTTTTCTTGATGAGTTGACGCTTGAGTCTTTTCTCCGACATGCTGTTGGTTTAGATTACAAATATAGAAATTAAAGTTACCAATAGGTCGTCGTTTAACGCTTCAAATAGTTTCCGCTTTAGTAACGTAACGAAATCATAAATATTTGCTAACGAATGAAAATATTTACCACAATTTCTATTTATCTTTGTGGCGGTTTATAGTACAAATTTTGCTTCGGCAACAAATTATTACATCATGGGAAGATTAGGTATTACAGAAATCCTTATTATATTGTTAGTGGTGCTTTTGCTTTTCGGAGGAAAAAAAATTCCAGAATTAATGAAAGGATTGGGTAGCGGAATTAAAGAATTTAAAAACGCTGCTAAAGACGACCAGCCGACTGAAAAAAAATCAGACGAGGAAACAAAATAAAAAATGTCCCAAATTAGGGACGTTTTTTTTATACAATCATTGACAGTTGAATGCGTTTCCGTTCTTCATCAACATCGGTTACTTTGACCTCTACATGCTGGTGCAATTTTACTACTTCATTAACGTCTGAAACAAATCCGGCTTTCAATTGCGATATGTGCACTAAGCCGCTTTCCTTGATTCCAATATCTACAAAACATCCGAAATTGGTGATGTTGTTTACGATTCCAGGAACTATCATTCCGATTCTGACGTCTTTAATCGTTTTTACATTCGGATCAAATTCAAAAACTTTGGCTGATTTTCTTGGATCTAGTCCCGGTTTTTCCAATTCTTTTAGAATGTCTTTCAAACCTAAAACTCCGATTTCTTTGGTTGTATAATTATCAGGAATAATCTGTGAAATTTTGGTTTTATTCCCTATTAATTCGTGCATGGAAATCTTTAAATCTTTCGCCATTTTTTCTACAATCGGATAGGCTTCTGGGTGCACCGCCGAATTGTCTAACGGATTTTTAGCGTTCGCAATTCGGATAAAAGCAGCGCCTTGTTGGTAGGCTTTTTCACCCAATCGCGGTACTTTTTTGAGCTGTTTGCGATCATCGAAAGGGCCGTTTTCTTGGCGGTACGAAACAATGTTCTCGGCCAATTTCTCCCCGATGCCACTCACATAACTCAACAACGATTTGCTGGCGGTGTTAATGTTAATTCCAACCGAGTTGACACAGCGCATTACTGTGGTATCGAGCTCTTCTTTTAATTTCGTTTGGTCCACATCATGCTGGTACTGCCCTACTCCTATCGCTTTGGGATCAATCTTTACCAATTCTGCTAACGGATCAGAAAGTCGTCTTCCAATAGAAACAGAACCTCGCACCGTCACATCGTATTTTGGAAATTCTTCCCGTGCAATTTTTGACGCTGAATATACTGAAGCGCCAGCTTCACTCACCACAAAAACTTGAACCGGTTTGTCGAAAGCGATTTTTTTGATGAAAAACTCTGTTTCTCTCGAGGCCGTTCCGTTACCGATAGATATCGCCTCAATTTTATAGGCATTGACCATGGATCGGATTTTTTTCATCGCGATGCCGTCTTGATGCTGTGGCGCGTGCGGATAAATCGTTTCGTTGTATAACAGATCTCCTTTTTCGTCCAAGCAAACTATTTTACAACCGCTGCGAAATCCTGGATCAATAGCTAAAATTCGCTTTTCTCCGAGTGGTGGCGCTAACAATAACTGGCTTAAATTGTTCGCAAAAACTTGAATGGAATTGGCGTCTGCTTTGGCTTTGGCTTCTTGCAAAGTTTCGTTGGAGATAGCAGGTGCCAACAACCTTTTGTAACTGTCTTCGAGCGCTAATTGAAGATGCGGCGTGGTGTCGTTATTTCTTTTGATAATCGCGTCTTGCAGTATTTCCAGAGCTTCTTCCGTTTCAATTTCGATTTTTATTTTGACAAAGCCTTCGTTTTCAGCACGAAGCATGGCCAGTAATCGGTGTGCAGGCGTTTTGTGTAATACTTCGGACCAATCAAAATAATTGACAAACTTTTGAGCGTTTTCCTCGTCTTTTTTTGATTTAGTCACTTTAGTAGTGATAGTCGCTTTGCGTTGAAACAATCTTCGAATGCCTTTTCGAACATAAAGGTTTTCATTAATCCATTCAGCAATAATGTCGCGCGCACCTTGAAGTGCTTCGTCTTCGTTGCTTACTTTATCGTTCAAGTATTTTGATGCCAAGAAATCAATGTCGTCGTTGTTTTGCGCCATGATGATTTTAGCTAAAGGCTCTAACCCGTTTTCTCGGGCAACATCGGCTTTGGTTTTCTTCTTTTTTTTGTAGGGTAAATAAAAATCTTCTAATTCTTGCAAGTCAAAACTTTCTTGGATTTTTTTTGCCAATTCAGGTGTCAGCGCTTGTTGTTCTTCAATCGATTTGAGAATGGCATCTTTGCGTTTGACAATAACTTCGTATTCTTTTTGTCCTTTGGCAATTTGTTCAATTACTACTTCATCGAGGTTTCCGGTTTGGTCTTTTCGATATCGGGAAATAAACGGAATCGTGCAATCTTCTTGTAATAATTGCACCGTATTTTGAATATTGGTCGCCGAAGTAGCGACACTTTTGGAAATAAATTGAATATTATTCATAAGGATGGAAAGCGAGTTTAATCTTGAACGATGTGCTCTTTGGTACACTTTTTTTCAAATTCGGGTTGAATAGTACTGTGGTTGATATGGAATTCGTCCTGTAAAACCGTTTCAATTTGGGTCACCAACATATTAAAATCGGAGATAGCAATGTTTTCTTTACAATCTAAATGCGCTTCAAAATGCAAGTCGTGGTCGTTCAAATGCCATAAGTGAATGTGGTGCAAGCGATGGATTCCGGTTACTTTATGAATGCTGTTCAATATTTCTGCAATGTCTAGATTTTCTGGAGTAAACAGCATCAACATTTTAGTGCTGGCTTTGATCAAATTAAAACTCATATAAATTAGATAGATGGCGATTAACAAGGTAATTACACTATCGATCCAAAACCAATGAAAATAATGCATTATAACTCCACCCGCTAAAACCGCAACCGAAGCAAGCATGTCGGTAAAAAGATGCAGATAGGCCGACTTCATATTCAAGTTGTGTTCGGCATCTTTTTTTAGCAATAACGCCGAGAATCCGTTGAAAGCAATTCCCAAAACAGAAAGCCAAATCACCAATTCGGATTGCACGCTGACCGGATTTGAAAACCGAACCACGGCTTCATATATTAAGAAAACAGCAACGATAACTAAAGCGGTTGCGTTGACAAAGGCGGCAACCACTTCGGCTCGTTTGTACCCAAAAGTGTTTTTCGTTGTGGCTTGTTTTTTAGAATACCGGTGTGCAATCCAACTGAAAAGTAGCGACAAAACATCACTAAAATTGTGCAACGCATCGGAAAGTAAAGACAAACTTCCGGATATAAATCCACCAATAATTTGTGCAACGGTAATTCCAACATTTAAAACAATTGCGGTAGAAAGATTCTTCGCGGTTACTTCATGATGATGGTGGTGATCGTGCGCCATGCTATTGGCAAGCTATTTTCTGAACTCTAGTGGCATGGCGTCCGCCTTCAAAAGTCGTGTTTAAAAACGTTTCTACCATTTCTACTGCTTGTGGAATTGAGGTGAAACGAGCTGGAATACTGATGATATTTGCATCGTTATGTTGGCGCGCTAGTACAGCAATTTCTTTGGTCCAACACAAAGCGGCGCGGACTTTTGGATGCTTATTGACGGTCATGGCAATTCCGTTTCCGCTACCGCAAATTACGATTCCAAAATCGGCGTTGGCTTCTGAGACTGCTTCGGCAACGGGATGACCAAAATCGGGGTAATCCACACTATCGTTAGTATCGGTTCCGAAATTCAGTACTTCGTATCCTTTCGACAGCAGCATAGCCACAATGGCTTTTTTGTAATCGGGACCTGCGTGATCGTTTCCTATTGCTATTTTCATTTTTGTTTTTATTTTAGTTGCACTCGACAAATTTAATCAATCTGTTGTAGAATTTACAGTTTCTTGAAAAACGAATGTTTGGGTAGTAATTTTAAATTTATTAAAACGCACTTTTTAACCATTGTTAATCTTTTTTTACAATGCGTTGATTTTCAGTCAACTTTAAATTAACACGCGTTGTTTATAACTTAAGATAGAAAATTAGAACTTTTTCTTGTCGGTTCAATTAAAAATCGTAATCCAAAATTGACTTTTAAAAACCAAATATACTTGACTCTTTTTTTAGAAAAGTTATAGCATTTTTTTAAACAGTTATCAACACAAAAGGGAGAAAAACTTATAGACAAAATCCAATCGTTTTTTCTTATCAACAGTTGTTAATTATTTTTAATATTGGTATAAAAACGAACGTTTTAAGAGCCGATAAGTATGTTAACAAGTCGGAATAAAAAAAGAAAACTACAAATTTCACTTTTTAAAATAAAAGTTATTGTAGCTATTAACAGGCTATAATAACCATCATGAAATATTTTAATTTTAAATTTTCTTTTTGTTGTTTTTAATAGATGTTGAAAACTCTCAAACAATATTCAATTGATTTCCATTTAAATCTTCTAGAATGGTTTTAACGCTTTCAAAATCGTTTGGATGCACTTTTAATTTAATTCCTCCTAAAGCGGTATTATAAAACGGGACAATTCCTAAAGTTGCCTCGTTTTCAAAAAAGTACGGAATGTTTTCTTGATCCAAACGATGTTTTAGAATTACAATTTCGTGGGTATAGCTAAAGACGGCTATAGTTTCAAAGGCTTCCATTTTGTTTTTTTATAAAGATAGTAAAGTTATTTTTTCTATAAATCTGAATTCTAGAATCGAGAATCTAAAATCTTCTTCGTAATTTTCAAACTTTAAGAACGATACTATGAGTAAGAAACCGAAAAAATTTGGTAAAAACGAGAAGACTTTCTCGGAAAGAATATTAAAAATTTTATCCCAAAACGCTAATAAACCCTTTAACTACAAACAAATCGCTGCTATATTAGAATTGGATGATACCAAAAGCAGAAATGAAATTATTAAAGACTTAAAAATTCTAGCAGCAGAAAAAGTCATTATAGAAACCGAACCTGGAAAATATTTAGTAAAAGCGGTCAGTCAAGATTATTACGAAGGAAAAATCGACATGACTTCTAGAAAAACAGCCTATTTTATTTGTGAAGATTTTGAAGACGATGTTTTCATTCCGACGAATAATTTAAATCACGCTTTAGACAAAGACAAAGTTAAAGTGTATGTCTACAACCGACGACGCGGTAAAAAACCAGAAGGCGAAGTTATTGAAATTATAGAAAGAGCTAAATCGGAATTCGTTGGTGTGATTGATATTCAAAAGAATTTTGCTTTTGTAACTACAGCAAATGCTAAAATGTATACGGATATTTTTATTCCAAAAGATAAAATAGGCGATGCCCAACAAGGTGATGTTGTGATTGCTAAAATTGAAGATTGGCCTAAAAAAGCCGATAGTCCGTTTGGTGCGATTATCAAAGTTTTAGGAAAACCTGGAGAACACGATACCGAGATTCACGCTATTTTGGCGGAATACGGTTTGCCTTATGATTTCCCGATTGAGGTAGAAGTTTATGCTCAAAAAATTGATACTTCGATTCAAGAAAGTGAAATCAAAAAACGTCGGGATATGCGTGATACACTAACGTTTACTATTGATCCCAAAGATGCAAAAGATTTTGATGATGCGTTGTCTTTCAAAAAGTTAGACAATGGAAATTACGAAATAGGAATTCACATTGCCGATGTTTCTTATTATTTAGAAGAAGGAACCATTTTAGATGACGAAGCTTATAATAGAGCTACTTCGGTTTATTTAGTAGATCGAGTGGTACCAATGCTTCCGGAAGTGTTGTCTAATTTTGCTTGTTCACTTCGTCCAAATGAAGAAAAATATACTTTTTCTGCGATTTTTGAAATAAACGAAAAAGCGCAAGTCATGAATCAATGGTTCGGAAGAACGGTGATTTTTTCAGATCAGCGTTTTGCTTATGAGGAAGCACAATACATTATCGAAACTAAAGACAATACCATTCCAGAAGCGACATCAATTACTGGAAAATCATATATAGTTAAAGATGAAATTGTAGCAGCCACTTTAAAATTAGACGAATTAGCAAAAATTCTTCGTAGAAACCGAATGAATGAAGGTGCTATTTCGTTTGACAAAGTAGAAGTAAAATTCAACTTAAATGAGGCTGGTGAACCCGAAGGTGTTTATTTTAAAATTTCCAAGGATGCCAATCATTTGATTGAAGAATTTATGTTATTAGCCAATCGGAAAGTCGCAGAATTTATTGGAAAGCAAAAGAAAACCTTTGTTTACAGAATACACGATGAACCCAATGAAGATAAATTGATTAATTTACAAACCATCATTTCTAAATTTGGATATAGCATTAACTTTAAATCAAAAGCCGATATTTCGAAATCATTGAATAGTTTATTGAGCGATGTTGTTGGAAAAAAAGAACAAAATTTAGTAGATACTTTGACGATTCGAAGCATGAGTAAAGCCAAATATTCGACAGATAATATTGGACATTACGGATTAGCATTTGATTACTATTCGCATTTCACTTCCCCTATTCGCCGCTACCCTGATGTCATGGTGCATCGCTTGTTGCAGTATTATTTAGACGGAGGAAAATCAGTTGATGCTGAAGTCTATGAAGAAAAATGCAAGCACACTTCGAATATGGAAGGATTGGCTACCAATGCTGAGCGTGATAGTATTAAATACATGCAAGTGAAATACATGCAAGATCACAAAGATCAGGAGTTCTTAGGTGTTATTTCAGGGGTCACCGAATGGGGAATTTATGTGGAAATTGTAGAAAATAAATGCGAAGGTATGTGTAGAATTCGAGAAATTAAAGATGATTATTACACGTTTGATGACAAGCAATATGCTTTGGTAGGGGAGATTTCAAAAAATATTTTACAACTGGGAGACGAAGTGATTGTAAAAGTAAAGAATGCTGATTTAGTAAAGAAACAATTAGATTTTCATTTCATCCGAAAAAACGAGTAAGCCATGAAAAAAACAAGTTTGATTTTATTCCTTTTAAGTACAAAAATCCTTTTCGCTCAAGTTGAAAAACAAGTCGGCGATTTCAATAAAGTAACTGCATTTGATCAAATTGATGTGCAATTAATTCCGTCTCAAGAAACCAAAATTGTGTTGAATGGAACCAATTCAGAAATAGTAGAAGTAATCAATAAAAATGGAGAATTAAAAATACGAATGCCTTTAACCGATTTACTAAAAGGCGATGCTATATCAGCAACGGTTTACTATAAAAAACTAGACGCTGTCGAAGCTAATGAAGGTTCTAGAATTGCAAGTGAAACGGAAATCCAAGCTGCTAATTTTGATGTCATTGCTAAAGAAGGCTCCGAAGTTTTTTTAAAAGTGAATGTGGGGTCTTTGACACTTAAGTTGAATAGTGGCTCTAAGACTACATTGGAAGGAACTGCCAAAACGCAAAATGTATTGATTAACGCCGGAAGTATTTACACGGCGAATAAATTAACAACTTCACAAACGGTAATTACTGCAAATGCAGGGGCTGAAGCGGCTATTTATGCTACAGATTTAGTAGATGCCAAAGTAAGAGCAGGTGGTGAAATAGCCATATATGGAAAGCCTAAGAACATCACTAGAAAGACAATTGCTGCCGGAAAAATTTATGAAAAAGAGGAATGAAAAAGAATATTGTTATTTTTACTTAAAAACAGATTGATGATTGAAGATATTATTACAGGTATTCCGTTAGGTATTTTTTTAAGTTTTTTAATAGGCCCTGTATTTTTTGTATTGTTAGAAACTAGTGCTGTAAAAGGATTTAGAGCGGCTTTAGTGTTTGATATAGGCGTGGTTTTAGCTGATATTCTTTTTATAGCTGTAGCTTATTTCAGTAGTTACCGGCTTATTTTAACTATTAAAAACGACCCTGCTATTTTTATTTTTGGTGGCATATCGATGCTAACGTATGGCATTATTTCGTTTGTTAAATTAAAAAAAGTTAGTAAAAATGTAGACGAAATTGCTGTGGACGAGTTAATAAAAAAAGATTATTTCAGCTTATTTATCAAGGGTTTTTTACTAAACTTTATTAACGTAGGTGTTTTGATGTTTTGGTTTATGATCTTGATTACAATTGGTCCCAAATTAGAATTAGAAACATCTAGAATGATTACTTTTTTCTCTTCTGTATTGTTGACTTATTTACTGGTAGATGTTGGTAAAATACTTTTAGCGAAACAATTAAGAAGTAAAATGACCCCATCAAATATTTTAAAAATCAAGAAAGTAATTAGTATTTTACTTATAATTTTCGGGTTGACATTAATGTTTCAAGGTTGGTTTCCCAGTGATCAAAAACTAGTAAAAAAAGCTTTAGAAAAGATGGAATAAATCTAAAAATTTATATTGAAACAACAAAGACTTCTTCAATCGAGAGGTTTTTTTAACTTTTTTATTTAAAAAAGGAATCTATGTAACCTGTAAATTATTTAGAAGTTATAGTAGCATCGTTCCGATTCGAGTTTTCTTTTATCTAATTTTTCTTAAAAATTAAACATAAAAAAACCTCCAAATTTCTTTGAAGGTTTCTGAGGCATCGTCCGGATTCGAGTTTTCTTTTATCT
>CALPUN020000079.1 GCA_943326765.2 Bifidobacterium breve
GATTGATGCATTTGCCGATTTGCACAATGTGTTGCGGTCAAAAGTAGTCCGAACATTAATGGCTTGGAGCGGAAAAAAAGTGGCCTTTACAGATAAAGGAAGATCCGAAAAAAAAGCACTAACCCAATCCGAAAACAAAATTTTCAAACCGTTGCCTACAATGTTTGAAAGACATGCAGATGTTTTTGAATCGTTGGGATTTAAAGTCAATTTAGAAAATCCGATATTTCCTCCGAAACTTAAACTAGAAGCTTCCGTTAGTGAAGTACTCGGCGAAAAACACACCACTCGGATAGGCATCGCTCCTTTTGCACAATACGACTCAAAAGTCTATCCCTTTGATTTGATGCAAAAAGTCATTGTTCAATTGGCACAAAATCCAAAAAATAAAATCGTACTTTTTGGCGGCGGAACTAAAGAAATCGCTCTGTTGCAACAGTTAGCCAACACAAATGAAAACGCCATAGTGGTTGCCGGAAAATTCAATTTCCAACAAGAACTAGCACTCATCAGCCACCTCGACGTAATGGTGTCGATGGATTCTGGAAACGCACATCTTGCGGCGATGTATGGTGTGAAAACCGTCACGATTTGGGGCGCGACGCATCCTTACGCCGGATTCGCGCCGTTCCGCCAACCCATCACAAATGCTTTGGTTTCCAATCGAGAAAAATTCCCACAATTGCCAACATCGGTTTACGGAAATAAAATCGTTGCAGGATATGAAGATGCCATGCGAACCATTTTACCCGAACAAGTGGTCGCCAAAATCGAAACCCTATTAAACTAAAAAACTCCCTATTGCTAAGGAGTTTTTAGTTTAAAAAAGGACGGTATTACACATCGTCATAATCTACATAAAGTGTTTCCGAAGTAGGATGGGCTTGACACGTTAAGATCAAACCTTCGGCAATTTCGCTATCGGTCAAAATAGAATTTTTCTTCATCACCGCCGACCCCGATTTGATTCGAGCCAAGCAACTGCTGCAAATGCCACCTTGACAAGAATAAGGAGCGTCGATGCCTTGTTTTAAAGCCGCTTCCAAAACGGTTTGTTTTTGTGACATTTCAAACGTTGTTTCTTCATCATCTACTAAAACGGTAATTTTAGAATGCCCTTCGAGCGATTTAGCGGCAGTATTTTCAGTAGTTGCAGTCGAAAATAATTCAAATTTTATAGCCGATTCTTTGATGTTACGTTCCTTTAAAACGGAAGAAACCGTAGTGATTATTTCTTCTGGACCACACAAATAAAACCTATCAAAATCTAAGGCGGCTTGTTTGTTATTTAGAATAAAATTCACCGTTGCTTTTTCAATTCGCCCAAACAATTCACCGTCTACCTTCGCTTGAGTGAAGCTGTAATACACAAAAAAGCGTCCGACATATTTCAATTGAAGTTCGTGCAGTTGTTGGTGAAAAATGGTTTCTTCCGGAGTTTTATTTCCGTAAACCAAAACAAAACTGCTTTTAGGTTCGCTTAGCAAAACACTTTGGATAATCGATAAAATAGGAGTGATGCCACTTCCTGCTGCAAAGGCCATATAATTCCGCAAACGGTTAGCATCCGGTTCGAAAGTGAATTTTCCTTCGGGAGTTCCAACTTCTAATGTATCTCCAGCTTTTAATTTAGTATTAGCAAAGGGTGAAAAAGTTCCGTGAGCAACGGCTTTAATAGCAATTCGCAATTCACCACTTTCTGGAGAAGAACAAATAGAATAGGCCCGACGAAGTTCAACGCCATCTAAGGTCAACTTTATATTGATGTATTGACCAGCGGTAAATTTATAGAAATCTTGGAATTCTAACGGAACGTTAAACAAAACGGAGACAGCATCTTTGGTTTCCCGACGTACTTCCTTAATGTTTAATTTGTAAAATGACGACATGAAGTATTTTTTTACAAAAATAGGAAACCTCTAAGAAATCGAACTTATTTATTCCTTAAAATTTTAACCAGCCAGTTTTTGGAAACGAAAATCAAAAAGTTAGGAAATAATTAGGTGCAATTTAAATCCCAAACTTTTCAGTGATAATTTTCGGTATGTCAAAAAGAAACGTATTTTTACCAGTCAATATACTAAAATTGACTTTTGCAAGTTTTAAGAAAAACCGTTTTACATTGAAAACTAACATCCTCAAGTATTTTTTTATAGTTGGATTTCTACTTTTTTTGATAGCTTGTTCTACAAAAAAGAACACCTTCTTATCCCGAAATTCGCATGCATTAAGTACTAAATATAACATTTTGTATAATGGCGGCATCGCTTTAGACAAAGGAGTAGTTGATTTAAAGACGCAATACAAAGACAATTTTTGGGAGTTTTTACCTATTGAAAGAATGCAGGTAAATAAAGAAGCCACTCTTCCAGGACAAGCGACACCCAATCCAAATTTTGATCGCGCTGAAACCAAAGCAACCAAAGCCATCCAAAAACATTCGATGAATATTGCCGGTTCGGAGAAAAATCCTCAAATGGATGAAGCGCACTTAATGTTAGGAAAAGCTAGATACTATGATCAACGATTTATCCCGGCTTTGGAAGCATTCAATTATATTTTATACAAATACCCGAACAGCGATAGGATTTATGAAGCCAAAATTTGGCGAGAAAAAGTAAACATTCGCTTAGACAATGATGCCATTGCTGTAGAAAATTTAAATAAGTTATTAAAAGAAATTAAATTTAAGAATCAAATTTTCGCAGATGCCAATGCGATTTTGTCTCAAGCTTTTCTGAATTTAGGAGAAAAAGACAGCGCCATTGTGAAACTTAAATTAGCCAAAGAATTTACCAAGTCTAAAGAAGAAAAAGCGCGCTATTATTATATTTTAGGACAGCTTTACGAAGAGTTAGGATACAAAGACAGCGCTTATATTTCTTATCAATCAATTATTGATATGAAGCGAAAAGCGGCTAAGCCCTACGTTATTCATGCGCACCTGCGTCAAGCGACACAGTTTGATTGTGAAAAAGGCGATACGATTGCTTACCTTAAAAAATTCAACGGACTTTTAAAAGACCGAGAAAACCGGCCTTTTTTGGATTTCTTAAATCACCAAATGGGCTTGTTCTACGATGCTAAAAAGAATTATCCACAAGCGAAAAAGCACTACAACATTTCCTTAAAATCAAAAGCAACCGATCAATATTTGATTGCTTCGAATTATCGAAATTTAGCGGAAATCTTTTTTAAGAACAACAAATATGTAACGGCAGGGAAATACTATGATAGTACGCTAGTTCAAATGAATGCTAGAACCCGCGAGTACAAATTCATCAAGAAGAAACGGGAGAATTTAGTTGACGTTATTAAATACGAAGGGATCGCTACCAGAAACGATAGCATACTCAGTATTTATTCCTTGCCAGATGCCGATAAATTAGGGTATTATCAAGAATACATAGACAAATTAAAAAAAGACAACGAACTTAAGAAACAAAAAGAAGCCCTTGCAAAATCAAAAGAAGATGCCGGAAAATCGGAAGGCGATGTCAGTGGAAAATCCATCAATGGAAATGATGAAACCGAATCAAAAAAATCAGCAAAACCAACGCCTAAAAACGGAAATTTAGCAAGTTCATCCGGAGACAGTAAGTTTTACTTTTATAATCCGACAACTGTTGCTTTTGGAATAGCGGAATTCAAAAAAAGGTGGGGTAATCGGACTTATAAAATCAACTGGAGGGTTTCGGATAGTAAAGAAAGCGCTAACCCAAATCAAGAGGATGTTGCTGATGACGACCAAAAAGATGCCGATAAAAAAGCGGATAATAAGGATGCCATTGAACAAAAGTATACCACCGATTTTTATTTGAAACAGCTCCCAAAATCACAAAAAGAGGCAGACAGTATCGCTAAGGAACGCAATTTTGCGTACTACCAATTAGGGGTTATCTATAAAGAAAAATTCAAAGAATACAAATTAGCGGCAACCAAATTAGAAAAGCTGTTAGAAAACAACCCGGAAGAACGT
Organism: Bifidobacterium breve; assembly: GCA_943326765.2. Lineage (GTDB taxonomy): Bacteria > Bacteroidota > Bacteroidia > Flavobacteriales > Flavobacteriaceae > Flavobacterium. The sequence continues at coordinate 3,980 of CALPUN020000079.1, forward strand.
TTGGTTTTGCCATCAATGTATAATTTGTTTAAAATTTATGAAATCATCGATAAAGACAAAGCCTTGGTGATGAAAAACCGCATCATCAGTCAATATCCAGATTCCCGATATGCTCAGATATTAGGCAATACCAGTGGATCAAGTTTAACATTTACCGATACGCCTGAAGCTAATTATAGCAAACTCTATAAGTTGTATGAAACGGGAGAATACAAAACCGTTTTAACCGATTTGAACGCCGCTATTGATCAATATACCGGAGAAGAATTGGTTTCTAAATACGAGTTGTTAAAAGCCAACACTATTGGAAAATTAAAAGGAATTGGCGAGTTTAAGAAAGCTTTAAATTTCGTGGCTTTAAATTATCCAAATAGCGAAGAAGGGAAGAAAGCGGAAGCTCTTTTATCCTCGGATATTCCTCAGTTGGAAAGTTTAAAATTCTACCAAGCAAAACCATTAAGCTGGAAAATTTTATACAAATCAAACAACCCTGAGGATAAGGGAACTAAAACAGTACAAGATAAAATCAAAAAATTCATCACCGATAGAGGCATGACCAAAATCACGATGTCATACGATATCTACACAATGGACAAAAATTTCGTAGTGATTCACGGATTAAAAACAGAGGAATACGCAAAAGGAATCGCTTCCATTTTAAAAGAGTTTAAGGAGTATAAAATTCCAGATGTAGGGTATGTCATTTCGAATGACAATTACAAAATTGTACAAATTAAAAAGAACTTTGAAGAATATTTAACGACACCACCAAGCGAGCCATTACCTGCCAAAGTGTATGTTCCAGCACCACAACCCAAAGTGTTACCGCCTGCAGGGAATGATACTCCAAAACCAGATGTAGATGGGAAAGATCCGTTGCCGAATATGAACCAACTTCCACCACAAATGCCAGGAAGTCCGGCACCGAATATAGAAGATCAAAAAGCAATGCAAAAAGAAAAACGATAGCCATGTTTGATAAAAAAACGAAATCGTATACCGATCTTTTAGGGAAAACCAATCGAATCGTAGAAGGAACCATCATCAAAGGAAACATTCTTTCGCAAGCCGATTTTAGATTGGATGGCGATTTGGTGGGGAATTTTCAATCGAATGGCAAAATCGTAATTGGCCCTGCGGGAAGTGTCAAAGGAGATATTCTTTGTAAGAATGCCGACATCGAAGGGAAATTTGACGGGAAAATCCAAGTCGTAGAAATTCTAAATATTAAATCCAAAGCCAGCATTCATGGCGAGGTAATTTGCGGAAAACTTTCCGTAGAACCAGGAGCAGAATTCAGCGCAACCTGCGTGATGAAAACTCACATTAAAAACGCGGCAGAGCATCATGACGAACGACCCAAATCAGAAGAAGCCCAACAATACTAAATGGTTGGCATTAATCAATATTCCGATTCAAATGGGAGCGATTGTTTTTGCGTTTTCCTATCTTGGAAATTGGTTGGATGAAAAATACCATAGTCCCCACACAATTTACGTTAAAATACTGACTTTAGTGGGTGTAGCCATTGCATTCTATAACATCAACCGCCAACTGAAAGATATTAACAAACCCTGACAACACGATTCATGAGTTTAAAAAAGTACCGTCCGCTATTTGAAATAATAGCGCTTTCTATTCCGGGATATCTGTTGCACAAATTATTTTTTTATTGGAAAAGTACTGACGTGAAATTTCAAAATTTCTACACACCACTAGAATTCGTTTATGGTTTTTTTCTTTTGGCTTCCTTAAATATTCTTTTCATTTTACTTCAAGTTAAAGAAAGAAACTTCGAAAGCATGGGCTACTCTTTTATGTTTTTGACTTGTTTGAAAATGGGCGTTTCCTACTTTTTTTTGCAACCTATTTTGCACAGCGGAAATGCGAACGTTGGAATAGAAAAAATCAACTTTTTTATTATTTTCGCCTACTTTTTGACAATAGAAACAGTAGTTACCATTCGAATATTAAACAATAAGCAATAAAAAGTTTTTAAAAAGATAAATTATCAAAAAAATAGTAATTTATTTTCTTGAAATAGTGAGAAAAGATATACCTTTGCACCAAATTTGAGAAATATAAAATTAGATATTCAATAGATATGGTGTTTTCAAACAAACCGCTTAGATTTATCATAACCACTTTAATCGTTTGTCTTCCAATATTTGGTTTTGCAAATGGCACGATAGATTCAACAGCAACAGTGGCAACTAAAACAACGGTCGTTGCTACAGAAAAAGAGGCTGCTCCTAAAGCCGAAAACGAAACATCAGAAATCAAAGAACAAATCCAAGAAGTCATTAGCCACCACATACTAGATGGTCATGATTTCGCTATTTTTCAAGACAAAGAATCGGGAGCGCATTACGGATTTTCACTACCAATTATTTTATGGGATAATGGAGTGCATGTCTTCTCTTCCTCAAAATTTAATCACGGTGAAGCGGTTGCCGAGAGCAATGGAAATTATTACGTATTGCACCACGAACGTATTTATAAAACAGATGCATCTGGAACCTTAACTGGAGATGAGCATCACCCAACTAATGTTCAGCCTTTAGATTTTTCTATCACTAAAGGAGTGTTGTCGATTATGGTAGTTGCTTTATTGATGTTTATGTTGTTCAGCGGGTTGGCAAAATCATATGCTAAGAATGGCGGAATTTCTTCAGGAGCCGGTCGCTTTTTTGAACCCATCGTTTTGTTCGTAAGAGACGAAATCGCAATCCCTAATATTGGTGAAAAGCACTATAAAAAATACATGAGCTATTTGTTAACCGTATTTTTCTTTGTGTGGTTTTTAAATATTTTTGGATTAACGCCACTAGGAATCAACGTTACAGGAAATATCGCTATTACTTTTGGATTGGCATTGATTACTTTTTTAATCACCAATTTATCAGCAAATAAAAATTATTGGGGACACATTTTCTGGATGCCAGGCGTCCCAACTCCAATGAAAATCATTTTAGCCCCCATTGAATTGTTAGGCTTAATTATCAAACCTTTCGCATTGATGATTCGTTTGTATGCCAACATGTTCGCTGGACACATCGTGTTAATGAGTTTGATTGGACTGATGTTTATATTTAAAAGTTGGTTAGGAAGCAGTTTGTCATTTTTATTGTCATTCGTTATTTCTATAATCGAAATCTTGGTTGCCTTGTTGCAAGCGTACATTTTTACAATCCTTTCGGCATTGTATTTTGGATCTGCAGTTCAAGAGCACCATCATGATGAGGAAGAAGCTCATTAAAATTAGATTCTAGATAGAGGATTTAACAAATCGTAAATCCAATATCACAAATCTAAAATCGGAAGAATGTTTAATTTTTAATACATATTTTTATGGAAATTCCTAAAATCGTTGGAGCAGGATTAGTAGTTATCGGTGTTGGTATCGGTGTTGGTAGAATCGGTGGTTCTGCAATGGACGCTATTGCTCGTCAACCAGATTCGTTTGGAAAAATTCAAACAGCGATGCTTATTGCAGCGGCGCTTGTTGAAGGTATTGGTTTCGCGGCTTTATTCGCTGTAAACTAGAAAAAAACATAAAGCCGCAACGGTTGGTTGCGGCTTTAGTTTTAAATTAAATTAAAAAGTAAAACAAGTTTTATACTATGGAAAAGTTAATAAATGATTTTTCGTTTGGATTGTTTTTTTGGCAGTCTTTAATTTTTATCGGATTGATTTTCTTATTGAAAAAATTCGCATGGAAGCCTATCTTAGATGCGGTTAACGAAAGAGAAGAAGGAATTAAAGAAGCTTTGCTTTCTGCAGCGAATGCGAAAAAAGAAATGCAAAATTTGCAATCGGATAACCAACGTATTTTACAAGAAGCTAGAATGGAACGCGATACTTTATTAAAAGAAGCGCGTGAAATGAAAGAAAAAATAATCGCCGATTCTAAAAACGAAGCGCAAGCGCAAGGTTTGAAAATGATCGAACAAGCAAAAGCCGCTATCGAAAGCGAAAAAAATGCAGCGATGGCCGAATTGAAATTGCAAGTTTCAACGCTATCATTAAGCATTGCTGAAAAACTATTGAAAGACGAATTGTCTAACAAAGAAGCCCAAGTAAAATTGGTAGAGAAAATGTTAGGTGACGCTAAACTAAACTAATATGGCCAGTACAAGAGCAGCAATTCGGTACGCAAAAGCCATCCTTGATATCGCCAGCGACAAAAAAGTAGCTGAGGCGGTTAGTAAAGACATGACTGTTATTGCTACAACGGTGACTGGAAATGTGGAGTTGAGTACCTTTATTCAAAACCCAACCACGAAAGTTGAAGTAAAGCAAAGTGCCTTATTGGAAGTTTTTGCCAATGTAAATGCAGTAACCAAAAGCCTTTTTCGATTGTTGTATGAAAACAAACGATTTGAAATCTTAGGAGACATTGCTGTAGAATACAACAAATTATTTGATGTGATGAATGATGTTGAAGTCGCTAAAGTGACTACCGCCATCGCCATGGATGCGAAACTAGAAGCCGAAGTGTTGGCCAAAATCGCAACCTTTTCAAACAAAAAAATTACCATTGAAAACATCGTAGACCCAGCTATTATTGGAGGGTTTATTTTAAGAATAGGCGATAAGCAGTACAACGCTTCTATTGCCAACAGATTGCAAGTGTTAAAAAGAGAATTAAGTAACTAGTTATTTATACATAATTATGGCGGAAATTAAACCTGCTGAAATATCAGCAATATTAAAAAAGCAAGTAGAAGGATTTGAATCGGGAGCTACTTTAGAAGAAGTAGGATCGGTTTTGAATGTTGGAGATGGTATTGCTCGTGTATACGGGTTATCAAATGTTCAATACGGTGAGTTAGTGGAGTTCGACAACGGTTTAGAAGGTATCGTTTTGAACTTAGAAGAAGATAACGTTGGGGTGGTACTTTTAGGTCCATCAACCGGTATCAAAGAAGGCTCTACCGCAAAAAGAACACAACGGATCGCTTCTCTGAAAGCCGGAGAACAAATGGTAGGTCGTGTTGTAAACACACTTGGTTTTCCAATTGATGGAAAAGGACCAATCGGTGGGGATTTATACGAAATGCCTTTGGAAAGAAAAGCTCCTGGAGTTATCTTCCGTCAACCCGTTACCGAACCATTACAAACCGGAGTAAAAGCAGTTGATGCGATGATTCCTGTAGGTCGTGGACAAAGGGAGTTGGTTATTGGTGACCGTCAAACAGGGAAATCTACCGTTTGTTTGGATACCATCTTAAATCAAAAAGAATTTTACGATGCTGGAAAACCAGTATTCTGTATCTATGTTGCTATCGGACAAAAAGCGTCGACAGTAGCTGGAATAGCAAAAATGTTAGAAGAAAAAGGAGCCATGGCATACACCGTTATCGTTGCGGCGAATGCTTCTGACCCTGCTCCAATGCAAGTATATGCTCCTTTCGCGGGTGCTGCAATCGGAGAATATTTTAGAGATTCAGGTCGTCCTGCCTTAATTGTGTATGATGATTTATCAAAACAAGCGGTAGCGTATCGTGAGGTTTCTCTTTTGTTGAGAAGACCACCGGGTCGTGAGGCTTATCCTGGAGACGTTTTTTACTTGCACTCTCGTTTGTTAGAAAGAGCGTGTAAAGTGATTGCCAATGATGACATTGCAAAAAACATGAACGACTTGCCCGATTCATTGAAATCAATCGTAAAAGGGGGTGGTTCTTTAACCGCTTTGCCAATTATCGAAACTCAAGCGGGTGACGTATCAGCTTATATTCCAACCAACGTAATCTCGATTACGGATGGACAAATTTTCTTGGATGGAGATTTGTTTAACTCTGGAGTTCGTCCAGCAATCAACGTAGGTATTTCGGTATCTCGTGTAGGTGGTAACGCGCAAATCAAATCAATGAAAAAAGTGTCAGGGACTTTAAAACTAGACCAAGCACAATACCGTGAACTAGAAGCGTTCGCTAAATTTGGTTCTGATTTGGATGCCGTGACTTTAAACGTAATCGAAAAAGGAAAACGTAACGTAGAAATCTTAAAACAAGATTTGAACGACCCGTATACTGTAGAAAATCAAACGGCCATCATTTACGCAGGTTCTAAAAACTTGTTGCGAAATGTACCTGTGAACAAAGTAAAAGAATTTGAGAAAGATTTCTTAGATTTCTTAAACAACAAACACAGAGCAACGTTAGATGCTTTAAAAGCAGGAAAATTAGATGACGCGATTACCGATGTTATCGAAAATGCCGCTAAAGAAATTTCAGCAAAATACAATTAATTTTAGTTGACAGTTGTTGGTTAATGGTTCAAACCATCAACCAACAACTAGCAACCAACAACGACACTATAAATGGCAAACTTAAAGGAAATCCGTAATAGAATTACTTCCGTTTCATCGACGATGCAAATTACATCAGCGATGAAAATGGTTTCTGCAGCAAAGCTTAAAAAGGCACAAGATGCCATTACAGCGATGCGACCTTATGCCGAAAAACTTACGGAATTATTACAAAATCTTTCCACAACTCTTGACGGAGATACTGGAGGAGAGTTCACCAAACAACGCGATATTAAAAATGTATTAATCGTGGCCATTACCTCTAATAGAGGATTGTGTGGTGCGTTTAACTCGAATGTCATTAAAGAAGTAAAAAACCGCGCCGATTTCTATGCTGGAAAACAAGTAGA
>CALPUN020000080.1 GCA_943326765.2 Bifidobacterium breve
CGGAAATTGCTGATGTGGGTCACTACTCGTTCGTCCTCTTTTGCTAAAAGCGAACGGTAACAAGGAATTTTAGAATCATCAATGTTTTTATCCAATTCTATAAAATTGGGAATAACTTCAATTTCATTGGTAATTTGAAACAATTTCAACGTTTCATCCTTTAAACTTTGGGATACCGAAGTCACAATATCCGATTTATTGATGCTAAAGGTCACGGCAGGTTTATAAAAAGGATGATTACCAACCAACGTAATATCTGTTCCGTGAAGTGTAGTAACCATTGGAATTTTGATACCTTCTTCTTTCAACATTTGTTTCGCCATATAGCCTGCATAAGCATGTGGTATCGCATAGTGCACGTGAAGCAATTCAATTTTATACAATTTCACCATGTCGACTAATTTGCTCGACAAGGCCAATTCATAAGGTTGGTAATGAAACAAAGGATATTCAGGGACATTTACTTCATGATAATGAACATTAGGATTTAACAGCGCCAAACGCACGGGTTGGCTGTAGGTTATAAAATGAATCTCATGACCACGACGAGCCAATTCCAATCCGAGTTCTGTTGCTACTACTCCACTTCCACCAAAGGTTGGATAACATACAATAGCTATTCTCATAATACTTTTTTAGTGTAACGAATTTAGTGAAATTTGAAGTGTTTCTTTATAATATTTACGTAAAAGCGGAGCTTCTATTTAATAATCGCTTCGTAAATTACTTTTTGAATGTCTTCTCTAATATTCTCTTTTGATAATGTGTTTACCGCAGCGTTAGGAAATGTCCTATTAGACAAAAAGATATAAACCAAATCGGCTTCAGGATCAGCCCAAGCTATGGTTCCTGTAAATCCAGTGTGACCAAAACTAGTTAAAGAAGCGCAGCCACAGGTTGGTCCCGGAGTTCCGGCTGGTTGAGGTTTATCAAACCCAATTCCACGACGATTGCCTTCGGCACAGAAATAACAGGTATTGAAGTCGGTAAAGGTTTTCTCAGAGAAAAACTGTTGGTTTCCGTAGTTTCCTTTTTGAAGATAAAGCTGCATAATTTTAGCCACATCTATGGCGTTGCTAAAAATTCCGGCATGACCACCAACGCCTCCTTCCATAGCGGCTTCCATGTCGTGAACATAGCCTTGAATGGTTTGATGACGGAAATACGTGTCAATTTCTGTGGGTGGAATACTGTCTTTCACCATTTTTTGCAACGGATTAAAAGTAGTTTTGTTCATTCCTAAGGGTTTGTAAAACTGCTCTTGCACTAAAACATCTAATTTCTTACCGGTAACTCTTTCTAGATAATCTTTTAAAATGATAAAGGTAAAATCGCTGTATTTGTACTCTTTTTTAGGCAACAATTTACTATCGACAATCGCTTTCATAATCGAATCGTGGTAATCATTTCGCATAAAAAGACTATCCGCTACTTGTTTCGAAAACTGCTCGGTAGCCACTTTACTATAATATTTTTTTAATGGAATTTTCGCACTGTCTAGAGTTGCTTGATAAAAAGGGATCCATGCCTGTAATCTAGCATAATGCGAAAGCAAATCCTTAAACGGAATATCTTGTTTGTCGGAATTGGCGAATATAGGTAATAAGGCAGCCAACGGTGTTTCCATTGCTATTTTTTGCTGCTCATATTGTTGCATAACATTCGGCAGCGTGGCTACAATTTTGGTCAGTGAAGCGATATCGTATACTGTGGAATTGGTTACCTTCTCTTTGTTCTCATAAGTGAAATACCCAAATGATTTTTGATAAACTACTTTTCCTTTTCGAGCGACTAAAATTTGCAATCCCGGGGTCATTTTTTTGGTAATGGCGTAATTCGCGAAATTTTCAATTTTGGCTAAGGTGGCCGAATTCATACCCACATTTTCCGGAACATCAAAACCTAATCGGTTGCCTTTTTCAATAGTTAATCCATCGTTGACTTTAAACTGCTCGTTGATTGTAACTGGTAGTTTTCCTTTGGCTCCAACGGCTCCGAAGACTAACTCGGCCGAGACTATTTGTGCAATATCGCTATTTTGATAGGAGACTACCACTCCTTCAATTTCATCAAAAGTAGTCACTGGAATCAGGGAATAGGGTTTTGTAAAAGCATCTAAAATGACAATATTGTTTTTCGCGATTGCATCCAACCATAGCAAGTCTTTATCAGAAAACGCATGACTTTTCCAAGCCTTGTCTGATTTGTGAAATCCAACGATTACTTTAGTATAGTTTTTCAATTCTTCATTTAAGCAATCTAGGTCTTCGTACTTAATTTCAGTAACTTGAGTATATTTTTTTAAAGTCGACACAAACGCACTATTGGCATCGTCACCTAATTTAACATAGGCAATTTTCTCGTTTTCTAAATGAGTTAAAGGAAGAATGTCGTTTTTGTTTTTTAGAACGGTGATGGCATTTTCATAGAGTTCGTATTGCAAGGCATCGCTAGCCACTGTATTCAAATCGGAGTACAAATTTGGAAGCGAAATTGGTTGGTACTTGTTCAACCCCACTTTGTATTTGTATTTGAGAATTTTCTTTACGGAATAGGCTAATCGTTCTTCTGAAATTAAAGTATCTTGATAGGCCATGCATATTTTTTCTGCCGCTAACGGAACATTTTCGGCACAAAGTAAAATATCATTTCCAGCTTGAAACGCTTCTAAGTCAATATCGCCTGGTTCTCGGAAATTTTTAGCGGCTTTCATGTTCAGGGCATCCGTAAAAATTAGCCCTTTGAAACCCAATTGATTTTTTAAGATATCGGTAATAATAGCATGTGAAACCGAGGAAGGAATATTTGGTCTGGGCTCTAAACTGGGAACATTTAAGTGCGCTACCATTACGGAGGACAAGCCTTCTGTAAATAATTTTTTGTAAGGATAAAATTCTATTTCATTCAGGCGTTCTTTAGAAAACGTAATGGTTGGAAGTGCCGAATGCGAATCGATATCGGTATCGCCATGACCTGGAAAGTGTTTTCCGGTGGCTAATAATCCTAAACTTTGGTAGCCTTTCATTAACGCTAAGGCACTTTCGGCTACATTTTCTTTAGTTTCACCGAAAGAACGATTTCCAATAATAGGATTTTTAGGATTGGTATTGATATCTACTACCGGAGCAAAATTGAAATGAACACCCATCCGTTTGCTTTGTTCGCCCATCTGAATCCCCACTTTTTCGATCAGTTTTTTGTTTTGGATGGCACCAAGTGTCATGTTCCAAGGATAGCGATAGGTGGAGTCTAATCGCATACTTAAACCCCATTCCGCATCAATTCCGATAAGCAAAGGCACTTTAGATTTTGATTGAAAGTGATTCGTCAACTTCGCTTGACGCACGGGTCCGCCTTGAAAAAAGATAAGTCCACCAATTTTGTTTTCTTGAATAAGCTTATCAATGGCTTTTGTATGCAAAGAATCTTTGTTTGAATAGGCCGAAACCATAAACAGTTGCCCAATTCGTTCGTCGAATGTTAGCGCAGTGTAAACACTATCGACCCATTTTTTTTGAATTTCGGAATCAAAATTTTCATCAAAAGATTCCACTATTTTTTTGTTCTCCGAAATACTAATTTCAGGATTTTTGGCGACAGGTTGCTTTTTCGTAGCACAACTGACTACAAAAAGAAAAAAAATGCTACCCAAAAAGATAGTGTAAAGGAACTTTTTCATGAAGGTATTTAAGTTAAAAGAAACGACTATGCCAACTTTCGCCAGCGGGAACTTCCCAGTTGTCATTCCATTCTTCAATAGTATTCACGAGATTGTTGAATACGATGGTATTTTCAGAAACGGCTTTTTCTTTAGCCATTTTTTTAAATTCGATAAGCGGTTTGTGCGCAATGTGTTCGCCTAATTTGAAGGTAACATTCATTTTGTCTAACAAATCTACTTCGTATTTTTTTTCTAAACCTTGGATGAATTCAACCGATTTATCAATAGAGCAACCCGTTGCCATTTGTACTTCCGGGTTCACTGCAAGAATTATAAATCGATTGTATTGCAATTGATAGGAAGCTTCCAAACTAGTTCCGTGAGCAGCCCAAGAATCGACAAATACTTTTAGATCTGTATCGATAGCGGCCCATTCTTCATCGGAGAATTTTCTATTGGATTGGTAAATCCAAATTTTGGATTCAGGAGGTAAACTTTCGAAAGGAACGTACATGATGGTTGATTTACGATATTGGAATTACGATTTTGATATGCAATGAAATCCTACTATTTCATAGGACGGGTCAATTTATAAATCTTGTGCGTTAGCTATTAATTCGGCGATATCCATTACTTTAACTTCGCTTTCTTTTTCTTTATTTTTAACTCCATCGGTCAGCATGGTGTTGCAAAATGGGCAACCGGCTGCGATAATATCGGGAGTGGTTTCAAGAGCCTCTTCGGTTCGTTCGATATTCACTTCTTTGTTACCCGGTTCAGCATCTTTAAACATTTGAGCGCCGCCTGCGCCGCAGCATAATCCGTTAGCTTTAGAGCGTTTCATTTCTACCAATTCGGCATCTAATTTTTGAATTAATTCCCTTGGAGCTTCATAGATATTATTGGCGCGACCTAGATAGCAAGGGTCGTGAAAGGTAATTCGTTTTCCTTTGAATTGTCCGCCTTCAATAGTTAATCTACCGGAATCTAATAAAGATTTTAAAAATTCGGTATGATGAACCACTTCGTATGTTCCGCCCAATTCAGGATATTCATTTTTTAGAGTGTTGAAACAATGCGGACAAGCGGTAACGATTTTTTTTGCTTCGTAAGCATTCAACACTTCAATATTCATCATGGCTTGCATTTGAAACAAGAACTCGTTTCCTGCTCTTTTGGCTGGATCACCCGTACAACTTTCTTCCGTACCTAAAACTGCAAAAGCAACATTGGCTCGATTTAAAATCTTTACAAAAGCTTTGGTAATTTTTTTGGCTCGATCATCAAAACTTCCGGCACAACCTACCCAAAATAATACTTCGGGTTGTTTGCCTTGGGCTAACATTTCGGCCATGGTTGGGACTACTAATTGCTCCATATTATTGTTTATTCGGTTATTTGCTAATTTGGTTATTCGAGTATTGGTTATCAAACAACCAAATCAACAACTAACCAAATCCACTTTATTCATGTTTTCCGTCATCAAATACTTGAATCGTCACTTCTTTTTCAATTAAATCGGTGAATTTTCCTCGGTAACGAGTTGCTTTCACTAAGTGATTGTCAATCCAATGGTAATTTCCGCCACGCGGTTTTCCGAATAGAATTCCGTGATATTTGAATCCGTGTTTCTTCAACCAAATCTCTGTATACTCGCGATGTGCTTCCGTTCTTGAGGTAAAGAAGAAGATAACATGTCCTTCATCATACCATTTGTTTAATGTAATTAATGCATCCGGGTAGACTTCCGCCAATAGCATTCTTTCGGGTTCTTCGTTAGGAATATCGTCACAAACGGTTCCGTCAATATCAATCAAATAATTCTTAATTCCTTCTGGTAAAATCGGACTAATCGTATGTCCGTTTTCTGATGCTGCCACTAAATTCTTGTCTAAATCTTCTGTTTTCATTTTCGTTTTGTTTTTAATTTAATTTATTTCAAAATTGATTAAAAACACCCTTAACCTCACCTATAAGAGAATTTTTATTTACTAAGTTATTCTTACTTTATTCATTTTTCCAGTTCAATCGGTCTTGTTGGTTGTATTGCCATGGTGCGCCATTGTTCTCAATATTGGTCATCATAGCATTTAATGACATGGGTGCCGCGCTTTGTTCCATCACTAAATAACGACGCATGTCCATAATTATTGAAAGCGGACTAATGTTCACCGGACATTCTTCGACACAAGCATTACACGATGTACATGCCCACAACTCTTCAGGGGTAATGTAATCGTTTAATAAAGTTTTGTTGTCGGGAATGAAGATGCCTTTGTTGGCATCAATATTCTTCCCCACTTCTTGCAAGCGATCCCGAGTATCCATCATGATTTTTCGGGGCGACAGTTTTTTCCCGGTTTGATTCGCCGGACAAGAAGAAGTACAACGTCCGCACTCGGTACACGTATAGGCATTTAGCAATTGCACCCAATTCAAATCGAGCACATCACTAGCGCCAAATTTACTTGGTACTGCATTGGGATCAGCAGCAGCATAAGGATCGGCATTGGGATCCATCATTAGTTTGACTTCTTTAGTAACCGCTTCCAGATTATCGAATTGTCCTTTCGGATTCAAATCGGCATAATACGTATTGGGAAACGCTAACAAAATGTGCAAGTGTTTGGAATAGTACAAATAGTTCAGGAAGATTAAAATACCGGTAATATGAATCCACCAAAAGGCTCTTTCCAAAAGTGCTACCGCTTGATTATTCATGCCGTCAAAAAGGGGTGCTATATGCTGTGAAATTGGAAACGAACCTGCTTGCATATAATGTCCGTAACCCCCTACTACATTTTGTAAATGATAATCGGCGGCATTCATCAATAGGAATAACGACATTAAAACGATTTCAAAGTACAGTATATAATTGGCATCACTTTTAGGCCATCCTTTTAAATCAGAGCTAACGAAGCGTTTCAATTGGATGCTATTTCTTCTAATAAAAAATACAATCACCGCTACCAAAACTAAAAGCGCTAGGATTTCAAAAGAACCAATCAATCCATCGTACAAAATTCCTAAAAATGAAAAAACACGATGCGTTCCGAAAAGGCCATCTATAATAATTTCTAAAACTTCAATATTGATAATGATGAATCCCGCATAAACGATAATGTGCAAAATTCCAGCAATGGGGCGCTTCACCATTTTGGATTGTCCCAACGCAATTAAAGCCATATTGTTCCAACGATCCGAAGAACGATCCGAACGATTCACATCTTGGCCCAATTTGATGTTTCGAATGATTTTTTTAATATTGATACTAAAAAAACCAATCCCAATACCGAGAATAATGGCAAACAAGATATTGTCTAAATAATTCATACTATTTGATTATTTGGTTTCTGAAGGGGCTACGTAGGGTTTGTTTTTCTTACCAAAAAGAGAAACATTGACATATCGAGTGGGATACAAACGAACATCCTGCAATAACAATTCTAATTCTTTGGAAGTCTTGGTCAGATTCGAATACAAGGCTTCATCCTTCATTAATTTGCCCATCGTTCCTTTTCCGGAGTCCATATCTGAGAGTAAATGATCTACTTTTTGCAAAGTGAGTTGCAAATTCTTAGCGGTTTTTCCTAAATCGGCTTTGTTTAAAGAATCTGATATTTTAGAAAAATCGGAAGCAATTTTGTGAAAATCAGTAACAACTCCATTGATGTTGGTTTTGTTTTGGTCGATGATATCATTGACACTAGTAGATGCTTTGTGAAATTCGGACATCGTTTGACTCAATTCTGCCAAACTTTTTTTCAAATTTTCTTGTCCTTCTTTATTGAGGACGTTGTTAATTCCAGAAATTAATTGGTCGGCGCTTGACAGTACGGTTTCTAATTTCACTTGCAATGGCGCTAATTTTTCACCAACTAAATCGGTTAATCCTAATTTGACTCCACTTTGCAATGTTGCACCTGATTCAGCGCTTTGTTTGTCGTTAAAATTCGGAACGATCATAATTTGCTTTCCAGCAATCAAACCCGATTCATAAATCATGGCTACACTTGATTTTGAAATGGGGAAATCCGATTTGATTTGCATTTCTACAATTAATTTCCCCGTGGTATTGGATAATTTGATTCCGGATATTTTTCCAATTACCAATCCGTTTAATGTAATTGGAGCTGATTTTGGCAATCCTTCTACATTGTCGTATGCTGCATAAAACGTTTTGTAATCCGTAAAAAGGTCTTTTCCTTTTAAAAAACTATATCCCCAAATAAATAATAAGATGGAAGAAAGAACTAATATGGCAGTTTTGATTTCTCTAGAAATTTTCAAAATGTAAATGTTTTGGCAAATTTAAAATAAATTATTTGAACTCTTGGCTTATTTTATAGCTTCTTGAACGCTGATTTTCTTACCGTCTTTAAAGGCAATCAGATACGCCGAGGTATACCCTTTTGATTTTGCTTCTTCTAAATTTTGCTTGGCATTGCTATAATCGGAGGTTTCTCCGTAAGTGTATTTATATAAGGTACCGTTATCGGTTGAAACGGCAATATTGTTTAATCCTTTGAAATTCGACGGAATTAATTCAATTTTCTTCCCAACGGCAGCGATTTGAACTTTGAAAACAACTCCAGAAGTTTCGGTTTTAGGAGTTTCTTTGACTACCACTGGATCTATTTTTACAGGAGTTGTAATTTCTTTCGGCGTATCTTTTACCGGATCTAGAGTCGTTTTTTTAGATGGTTTTTCTGTGGGATCAGAGGCATTACTTCCAAAATATTCTTTTTTGTAACTGACGATAGCATCTGCTATGGATTGCGCAATTTCTTGTTGACCTTCTTCTGAGTCTAAAAGAGCTCCTTCGGTTGGATTAGATATAAAACCCGTTTCAATAAGCACTCTAGGCATATAAGCTTTATGCAAAACCATAAATGGCGCTTGTTTTACACCTCTTGTTTTTTTGTTGATGTTGCTAAAATGATCTTGTACTTTACTTGCCAAAGAGATACTGTTTTCAATATATTCTTCCTGCATCAAAGTAATACCAATCATCGAACTAGGATTGTTCGGGTCGAAACCTTCGTATTTTTGTTTGTAATCCTTTTCTAAAGTAATAACGGCATTCTCACTTTTGGCCACTGATAGGTTAGAAGCGTTTTTATTCATCCCCATAACATACGTTTCCGAACCATCTGCAGCCGTATTTTTATTGGCATTGCAATGGATGGAAACGAAAATATTAGCATCGGCTCGGTTAGCAATACTGGAGCGTTCTACTAATTCGATAAAGACATCCGTTTTTCGGGTGTAAATGACATCAATGTTAGGATTAGCTTCTAATATTTTCCCCACTTTTAAGACAATAGCTAGGCTAATATTTTTTTCAATATGTCCGTGATAAACTGCTCCAAAATCATGCGCTCCATGACCAGCATCTAAGGCGACTTTAAATTTACCATTGGCTTGGCCGTAAGAAGAAAAAGAAAAAATAAAGAAATTAATTAAAAATAAATACTTGATTTTATGTAAATTACTCATAGTAATAAATAAAGTTAATTTTTATAAAAACCCTGAGGTTTTAAATTTGATAAATACCTATTTTTGACGAAAAATAATTAGTATGTTTGGCGCGTCTAGAATTTAGTCATATTTTACAAAAATAGCATTTAAACCTTTGCATACAAACTTATTTCATATCGTTTTTTTAGCTTTTTTCCTAACACTTGGAAACCCCAAAATTTATTCTCAGGAATTAAACAATAAATCGATTACTGTAGCTGCTAAAGAAAAGAAGGACAGCACTTTTGTTACCATTGCCGATATGGCTAAAATTGGCGATACTATCAAAACCGATAGTATCAAACCCAAAAAACCAATTCTGGAAAGCAAAATAAAGTACCGCGGACAAAAATACGCGAAGCTAGATCAAAAGAAAAAAATCATTACTTTATACGATAAAGCCGAACTCTATTATCAAGATGTCGAATTAAAGGCTGGAATTATTATTTTCAACTACGAAAAAAATGAAGTCTATGCCGGAAGAATCAAAGATTCCGCTGGTGTGTATACTCAATATCCCAATTTCAAGCAAGGGACCAATGTGGTGGAACCCGATTCGATTCGGTTCAACTACAAAACCAAGAAAGCCTTGATATGGAATTCTAGAACCGATCAAGGAGAATTTAAAGTCAAAGCCGATATTTCCAAACGAGTGAACGATTCCGTTTATTTTCTAAAAGGAGCTCGATTTACTACCTCAAAAGATATTGAAGACCCCGAATATTATTTCCGAACCAGTCGGGTAAAATATGTTCCTGGTAAAAAAGTGGTCACTGGTTTGACCAATATGGTGATTGCCGATGTTCCTACGCCATTAGCCTTGCCGTTTGCTTTTTTTCCGATGACGGATGAAAGTCAATCGGGTATCATTATTCCAACCTTTAACGACACCCGAGATCGAGGTTATTCCTTGCAAAACGGAGGGTATTACTTAGCTTTGAGCAAATATTACGATTTGGCCATTTTGGCTGATTATTATACCAATGGCAGTTATGCGATGCGCTTTGAATCGAGTTATGCCACACGCTATAAATTTAGAGGCAACGTCAACATTCGTTTTGAAAATTTAATCAATAGTGAACGTGGTTTTCCTGATTATTCTAAAACTAATATTTATAATATTCAGTGGTCGCACAGTCAAGATTCGAAATCAAATCCTAATTCGCGTTTTTCGGCTTCGGTTAACTTAGGAAGCAGTAAGTATTTCAAGCAATCTGCGAGTTTGATCAATATTGGTTCGAGTTTGAACAATACCTTAAGTTCCTCGATATCGTATTCTAAAACCTTCAATTCGGTGCCTCAAGCGAATTTGTCGTTAACAGCTACACATTCTCAAAATACGAATAC
>CALPUN020000081.1 GCA_943326765.2 Bifidobacterium breve
CAAGCCTCTAAAGATGGCTATGAAAGCAATACCTTTGCCGTTGCGAAAAGCAAAGGAGGACAAACGAAAGTGGATGCTGCCTTACAACCTATTGATGTAATTGTAACAGAGACAGAAATTATCTTAAATCCGATTTACTTTGAATACAACAAAAGCAACATTACCCAAGAAGGAGCTTTTGAGTTAGACAAATTGGTTCAAGTAATGAAGAACAATGATAAGTTAGTTATTTTGGCAAAATCGCATACTGATAATAGAGGAAGTGATGTTTATAATTTAAATTTATCAGAACGAAGAGCCAAAGCAACGGTGCAATATGTTATCTCAAAAGGAATTGCCGCTAGCAGAATTTCTGGTAAAGGATTTGGAGAAACCGAACCTAAGGTAGATTGTAAAGAAACCTGTACCGAAGAGCAATTTGCTCAAAACAGACGTTCAGAGTTCTTAATCGTGAAATAAGATTCATACCCATAAAAAAACCGAGCTGAAAAGTCTCGGTTTTTTTATGCTTTTTTGTGACGGACCTAAGCGACAGTATCCATAACTAAAAAAGGGCTTAAAACACTTTAAAACAGATTGCAGTGCAGCTTTTGTTGAGGCACTACAAAGGAATGGAGTAGCATTTTGAGGTTCTTAGGGTATAGCGGCCTTTTGGCAGCGCAAAGGTTTTCAAGATAGTGACAACTTCGCTGGTTTTTTAGAACCGTTATTCTCGGGGGATAATAATAGAAATCCTTAAGACCTTTTCTTCATCAGCAACTAGAGCGTTATATAAGACAAGAAAAGGCTACTGATCTGGAAGATTAAGTTTTAGTAAAGAAATGCTCTAAAAAGCAAGCGCATGGGTTTTTGAAGTGTTTTCTGGATGAGGGAAGGATAATTTTTGGACAAGGCTAGAGTAATTTTCCACAACCTTTACCAACGTATTCATTAGAAGTGTGATTAGATCACTAAAGCTTCAATACCATGAAGGGTGTCAACGCGAGTACCATTTGAAGAATCACAATTTCAGGGAAGCCCTTAGCTTTGAGGCCAGCCGAATTTATTTTTGTGGCGAGTAGTTGCATTATAAAAAAAAAGCTACTCGGTTAGGAGTAGCTTTTTTGTTGAATGTTTAATAGAAACTAGTTTCCTGAAACTTTAACATTATCTAACTCCCAAGTAGAAGCAGCGGCTGTATTTGAAGTATATTTAAATGCTACATAAACTGCAGTGTTTCCAGCTCCAGCAAAAGCAGTAATATCAAGGTTGCCTGAACTCGCCCAAGCGTAGTTTCCGGCAGATAAAGTAAATCCAGTTATTGGAGTCCAAACTACACCTGCAGCTGTTGGGCTACCAGTTCCCGAATAATTGTTTGAAACAAACACTTCTATTGGGTCTCCAGTATATTTGTATGCATTATCAAAAGATAAAGTCGCAGTTGTTAAAGAAGATAAGTTTTGAGCAGGTGAGATTAACCAGTCTTCGTTGTTTTGGTTTCCACCAGCATAACCCGACATTTTTGCACAAGCACCAGGGTTTCCAAAAGTAGCGCTAGGGGACCACACTTCGTTACCGGTAACGCTGAAAGCATACCAAGAACCAAGTCCACCAGAGAAAGACTCATTTAATAATGGTGTAAATCTAGTACCGCTAAAGTCGATATCATTTTCAGAACGAACTACAAATTGATAATCCGTATTGTATTTTGTCATTACACCTCTTACTTTTCCACTTCCAGTAGCCACTGGTCTAGCAGAGAAGTTTGCATAAGAACTTGTTCTAAAAATCAAAGAACTTCCTTGAACATCAATCAAGTTGTAGTTCGTAGCACCACCTAGATCATTAGCAGCGTTATAATACGTTGAAGTAATGGCAGCAGGCTCAAACTCTACGTTATCCAATTCGATTAATTTATTGATGTAAGCATCCGATTTAGCTTGATCAATCGTAACGCTTTGTACCAACAAATCTTCATTGACAACGGTACAGGATCTTTTTACAGATTTTTTGAAATCTGCTGCTGGCATTCTCCCAACTTCAGCACCCCCAGAGGAGTTTCCGTAAAGACCACCAATACGCATTCCACCATATTTTATGTCAGTATACAAACCATCCATATTGATTAACACTTTTCTTCCTGGCTCAAATTTCACAAACAAGCTTACATCATCCACAGGGACGCTAAAAGCTTTTGAACCATCTAAAGTTTGAAAAGAAACCGATTTAAAAAAGTTTCCACCAATATCACTAGAAGTAACATAAGCTTCAATGATATCAGAAACATTGGTAACAGGGTCAATGTTTACGTGTTGTGCAACAACAGCTCCCGCCAAAATTTGAGATACTTCTCTATTTTTAACTAGAGTAGTTTCTGTACAACCCGATAAAGTCGGTGTTCCATAATTATCGTCTTTCACACAACTGGTTAATATTCCAGCAGAAAGCGCTACAAAAAAAGCAGATTTTAAAATATTTGTTTTCATATTATATTTTTTATGTATTAGAAATTAAGGTAAAAGCTTAAGAAATATGTTCTTCCGTAGCCATAGAAATATTTTGGAGCAAAAGCAGGAGTACCGCTAGATACGTCTTGATTTAATTCTCGGTAATTAGAGTTTCTAGCTTGTTCGTAACCACCTGTTTTATAGGTTACATCCAAAACATTGTTAATGCTTGCAAAAAATCCAAAGGTATTACTTTTTATTTTCCAAGATTTTCCTCCGGTTAAATTTAACAAATAAAAGGCATCGAATTTTTCTTGTTTTAATAATTGATCTCCTCTTTGTTGAGTTGCTTCTGAGAAAGGGCTTCCTGTTGCAAAGTCAGTATAAAAACGATCAGTTCTAGTGATAGGAGCAATATCAATGTAATTGTTTCCTAAATAGTTCATGTTCGCTTCAATATACCAAAATTTAGGGTCTCTATATTCTAAACCAAGAGAAGCTGCTGTTTGTGGAGTACCCGATTGTTTGTAATTTTTAATATGTGCTTGCCCGTAATTGATAACCGGATTAGTTCTTGTCGCGGTAGCGTTAGAGTCGTTTGCCAAAGTTACATTAGGGTTGTTTGCATAAACATATTCACCGAATGCAGCACTAGCACTCGCTTTTAAGGTCGAGGTGATTGGGTATTCTGCCCCAAATTCTAAGCCCATATTTCTTTTAGCAAGATTGGTGATTGTTTCGGCAACAAATTGATTCAAGTCGGTTGTACCTCCTCCAACTTCTCCATTATCAACAGCAATACCGTCTGCGAAGAAGAAGGATGTTTCTGTTTGATTTTCAATTTTTGAAAAATAAGCAGTTATTCTTGTTTTCAATTTCGGCGCGTTGATGATATAACTTGCATCTACACTTGAAACAGTTTCCGGAGTGATACCGGTTGTAATGTTATTGTTTACACGTGCGTTACTGAATACATTTCTTAAGCTAGGTGCTTTGGTCATAAAGGCACCGTTAACGGTAAAGAACTGTCTACCCGTAATTTTGTAAGTCAATCCGCCTTTGAATCCAAAGGTATTGTATTGTACTTTGTCACCATATCCGTATGAATTGGTTGGGTAATACCCATTTTTATACAAACCTTCTCTTTGGTATTCTACGTGAGAAAATGTTTGCCCAACATAAAAATCAACTTTTTTGTAAGAAAATTTGAATTGAGTAAATCCATTATAAGAAGTAGTAAACAAATTGTAGTTGTAACCGAAAGTATCGCCTTCAACCACTTTTCTATCGGGATTGTTCAAATCAATTTGTTGTTGATCACCAGTACCATATAATGTTACGTCTCTAAAGTAAGTCCCACCCAATAAATCCAATAGATTTTTAAAGTTATGGGATTTCAATTTTGTGAAATTGCCACCAGCATTTAAAACGATATTATCCGCCAATTGAGAACTTAAAACCCCATTAGCAGTCCATTGTCTGTCATCCGTTCTGTCTTCATACGAAATGTATTTTGATCCCTCTCCGATGGCTTTTGAAGCAGCATTAACTGCATACAAATTATTCCAATCAATTTGTTTGTTTGTTAAAAAAGGAGCTGTAGATGATCCAGTGTCGCCTTCCCAAATTCCACCCAATCCACCAGGTAAATAAGCAGAAGGACTGTTTAACATTACTGTTGCGGGATCATTTTCATACTGAGAAGTAAAAAAACTAGGCATGTTTCTGTAATAGGTTGGATCAGGATTATTAGCCCCTTGGTAGTCCAAACGGCTGTTTCCAATTTGACCAAATTGATACGCAAAGTTCAAATTCAAATTGGTTTTTTTAGAAATTTTCCAGTAATCGCTCAAGATAAACAAAGGTTCTTCTACGGTTTTTACTCTCGAGTTTCTTTTATCGCCACCTTGCCAACCCCAATAAGAATTGTATTTTTCTCCTTCTAAATTGGTAACCTCTTTAGTGTTTGGAGAGTTTTTCCCTCTTCTGTTTTGACCATAAATAGCGGTAAAGTTCAAAGAGTTTTTATCACTTATTTTTCTTTCAACACTAGCAAATAGTGAGTTTGCATTGTAGGTTGTTCCATCAAAATAACCGTTTTGAGCAAAACGTCTAGAAGCTGAAATCGTGTAAGCCCATCCGTCATTACGCATTCCGGTTGCGGAAGTAGCCATAATTCTTCCAGTATAATTGGTATTGGTACCCGCTACTGAAATACGAGATCCTTTTCTATAAATAGAAGCTCTAGTATTGATTTCTTGTGTTCCTAAAATACCACCAAAAGTGTAATCTGATGGAGCAGAACCGTTAGTAAATTCTTGATTCCGAGTTGCATCGTTCAACCCACCCCAGTTGCTAAATTGTGGTCGTCCGTCATAGATTTTGTTCATGGTAATTCCATTGATCATGGTAGTTCCATATTCACTATCCAATCCACGCATTCTAAAACGCGCTTGCCCCCAATTAAAGGCAGCCGATTGTTGAAATTCATCTCTACTGGCTTGCAATAAACCAGAAGTGCTTTCCGAACCGCTGTTGTCGTCACCAAGATCATTTTCAGTAATCGTAATTAAACTCAATTGTTGTTCTTGAGTGATATCTTCGTCTGCGACGACAACACCCATGTCTAACACTTGGCCTTTTACAATTACTACTTGTAGTAATTGATCTTTGTAACCTTGAGTTTTAATTTGCAACAATTGATTTCCCTGTGGCACGTCGCTAAATGTAAATTTCCCAGTACCGTCGGTAAGTTGGGTAAAATTAGTATTCAGAATCGTCGCAACAACGTTTTGTAATGGTTTTTGAGTTTTTGAATCCACAACTTTTCCAGTGATACCGGTAGTTGTTTGTGCAAAAGCAAAAAACACTTGCATTACAAATAGCGTACTAATAACAAGTTTTTTCATAAATAAAATTAAATTAATTTATCTTTTTTAAGAATAATCATTTCTTAACGGACGCAAATGTACCTATTAAATTAATATTAATTACTTTTACACCCAAGTTTGTGTTAAACTTGATATTAAATTAATACAATCATTCTATGAGAATTAAAAATTTTATTGCCCTTTTCATTGTACTATTCGCAATTGGCACCGCCAAATCACAACAAAAAAAATTCATTGTACATACGGTAGCCTTCTACAATTTAGAAAATCTTTTTGACACGATTAACAATCCTAATAACGATGAGGAATGGACTCCCAGAGGCGCTCAAAACTGGACCTCAAAAAAATACCACCAAAAATTAGAAAACTTAGCCCGCGTGTTGTCTGAAGTAGGCACAGGAGAAAACCCGAACCTTCCTACACTAATAGGTGGATCTGAAATTGAAAACCGTGGCGTTCTAGAAGATCTAATAAAACAACCCAAATTAATTCCCGGAGATTATGGAATTGTCCATTTTGATTCTCCCGATAAAAGAGGAATTGATGTGGCTTTGTTGTATCAAAAGAAACACTTCAAACCCACTAGCTATACTAACATTCCTTTGTTGATCTACAGAAAAGAATCTAAAGAAAAAGCGAAAGACGACAAAGAAACTCCCGAAGAAAAAGCCGAAAGCGACAAACTCGAAGTAGATAAAGGAGAACGAGTTTACACAAGAGACATCTTATTAGTGACCGGATTCCTAGACGGAGATGAAGTGAATGTGATTGTAAACCACTGGCCCTCTCGTTCTGGAGGAGAAAAGAAAAGCAGCCCGTTTAGAGAGGCAGCCGGAAGAATGGATCGCAAAATCATGGATTCCATCTACAAAGTAAATCCGAATGCCAAAATCATTAGCATGGGTGATTTGAACGACGGAACCTATAATAAAAGCGTAAAAGAAGGCATAGGCGCCAAACTTAAAAAAGAACAAGTAAAAGAATTCGGTGTATACAATCCATTCGAACAAATGGCCAAAGAAGGAAATGCTTCCTTGTTTTACCGTGATGCCGGAGATATCTTCGACCAAATCATGGTGTCTGAAACGCTAATCAAAAAGGATTACTCCTCTTTCCGTTATTGGAAAGCCGGAATCTATAACAAACCGTTCATGATTCAAACTACCGGACAATATAAAGGATATCCGCTCCGACATCAAGCCACCGAAGTCGGATTTAGTGATCACTTCCCAGTCTACATCTATTTGATCAAAGAAGTGAAATAAAATAAAAAAAGGTTAGGTAATACTAACCTTTTTTTTATTTCCATAAATTAGCACTGTAATTCTAAAAACTATGGCCACGTTAAAACCGTTCAACCTCAATAAATGGATTGATGAAAACCGTCACTTATTAAAACCACCCGTTGGCAATAAAAGTGTTTACGTAGCTTCTGAAGATTATATTGTGATGATTGTCGCCGGACCAAACGCCAGAAAAGACTACCACTACAACGAAACCGAAGAATTGTTCTACCAATTAGAAGGCAACATCAAAGTTATCGTTCAAGAAGACGGACAACGAAAAGAAATGGAACTCGAAGCCGGCGATATGTATTTGCATCCTGCAAGAATGCCTCATTCACCCGTGCGCTCCGAAAACTCCATCGGATTAGTTATCGAACGCAAACGCGCCGGAAAAGGATTTACCGATGGCCTGCTTTGGCACTGCGAAAACTGCAACCACAAACTCTACGAAGTCTATTTCGAATTGCACGATATCGAAAAAGATTTTCTACCCCATTACGAAGAGTTCTACAATTCAGTAGCACTGCGAACCTGCGATAGTTGCGGCACCATCATGGAAACCGACCCAAGATATATCTCAAAAAAATAAATCAGGACGCAGTCTAAAAATCAGGAGCTATTCCTGCTATCCGCTAAATCTTTTGCGCTGAACGCCAGCACAAAAGGATACCGCTACTATCAGGGCTAGGGTTTTTCCTAACTAAGGAATTATCAATTGTCAATTGTCACTCGAGCAATTTATTTGCGAACAGGCGAAGCAATTATCAATTAATCCCTACTTTTGCCTCGCAAACGATATAATTCAAAACAAAATGACAACAATAGCAGACCAATTCGGAATGAAAGAAGCCTTAGCGCAACTCGGCGTGAAAGCCATCAACGAAGGAACTTCCACAGGACAAAATAATTTTGCTAACGGAGCACTACTAGAAAGTTTTTCTCCAGTAGATGGCCAATTAATTGGTCAAGTAAAAACAACGACACCCGCCGATTACGAAAAAGTAATGCAAACGGCCACTGCAGCATTTAAAACCTTTCGGTTGATGCCAGCACCACAACGCGGGGAGATCGTTCGTCAGTTTGGAGAAAAATTACGTAAGAACAAGGAAGCCTTAGGAAAACTCGTTTCCTACGAAATGGGAAAATCGTTGCAAGAAGGATATGGTGAAGTGCAAGAAATGATCGACATCTGCGATTTCGCAGTGGGATTGTCGCGACAATTGCACGGACTAACCATGCATTCGGAAAGACCTGGACACAGAATGTACGAACAATACCATCCTATGGGCGTAGTCGGAATCATCTCAGCATTCAACTTCCCAGTAGCCGTTTGGGCTTGGAATACTTCCTTAGCTTGGATTTGTGGAGACGTTTGTGTTTGGAAACCTTCCGAAAAAACCCCGCTTTGCGGCATTGCCTGTCAAAATATCATCGCTGAAGTCATCAAAGAAAACAATCTTCCGGAAGGAATATCGTGCCTAATCAATGGCGATTATAAAATAGGAGAATTACTAACTGCCGATAAAAGAGTGCCATTAATCTCTGCAACGGGTTCGACTCGTATGGGAAAAATCGTGGCACAAACTGTAGCAGGACGATTGGGAAAATCATTATTAGAATTGGGCGGAAACAACGCCATTATAGTAACTCCAGACGCCGACATCAAAATGACCGTAATCGGAGCCGTATTCGGAGCCGTGGGAACTGCCGGACAACGTTGTACTTCAACGCGTCGTTTAATCATTCACGAAAGCATTTACGATAAAGTAAAAGACGCAATTGTTTCGGCTTACGGACAATTGAAAATTGGAAATCCACTAGATCAAAACAACCACGTTGGACCACTAATCGACATACATGCTGTGGAAATGTACAACAAAGCATTAGCGCAAGTTGTTGCCGAAGGCGGAAAAGTCTTAGTAGAAGGCGGCGTACTTTCAGGTGCGGGTTATGAAAGTGGTTGCTACGTTAAACCAGCGATTGCCGAAGCCAACAACGCTTTTGAAATTGTTCAACACGAAACCTTTGCCCCGGTATTGTATTTATTGAAATATTCAGGAGACGTAGAAAATGCCATCGAGGTTCAAAACGGAGTAGCGCAAGGATTGTCTTCTGCCATTATGACGAACAATTTGAGAGAAGCCGAGCGTTTCCTTTCCGTAGTAGGTTCTGATTGTGGAATTGCTAATGTTAATATTGGAACTTCTGGAGCAGAAATCGGCGGTGCATTTGGAGGAGAAAAAGAAACGGGTGGTGGAAGAGAATCGGGTTCTGATGCCTGGAAAATCTACATGAGAAGACAAACCAATACCATCAACTATACAACGAGTTTGCCTTTAGCACAAGGAATCAAATTTGATTTGTAAGATTTAAAAGCAACAAAAAAGCGACTTGAAAAAGTCGCTTTTTTTATTTACAAAAGAAAGGAACTACAAGTTAAAACTAGCGCCAATATTCAAAACAAACTGGTTGTTGTAATATCCAAAACCGCTCACGCTAGTATCGTATTTAGCAATTGGAATTCCAGCTTCTGAAAAGACACCAAAGCCATCGGTGAAGAAATAACGGAATCCAACGTGCGCTCCAAAATTGCGCAATCCTAAGTCCAATCCAGGATATATGTCCATTTTTTTATCCAATTGAAACACATTTCCTAAGTTGGCGTTGAAACGAGCTTTCAAATCAGCGCGATCTTCAAACTTTGGTTTAGCACCTATAATAGCATCGGCATTCAAAAGATAATTTCCGGTAAAGCCTACCGACATGTTTTCTCCAATTCCAAAATCTCCAGAAACAAAAATCCCAGTGCCTCCACTTTGAATATTCAAACCAACTTGTCCTTTGATATCTCCTTTGCCTTTGAAGGCTTGACCGCTTACAAATGCAAGGGTAAATAATGCAAATACAGTAATAATTTTTTTCATGGGTATAAAAGTTTAAGGATTGAAAAGCAAAATAAAAGAATTAAATTTAATTTCTCCCTTTTTCTGTTGGATAAAGTTGCGGTAAAGGTTCACTTTGCCAAAATTCTTTGGTGTCAATGTCCAAAGCGGTCAAAGGACCGGTAAAAGCGGCACCCGTATCTACATTCCATACGTTGGCCATAACCGTTGGAGTGGTTTTACCTATTTGAGTTACGGGCGTGTGACCAATATAGATTTCTTTGTAGAGTTTTAAGCGTCTCGGATAATGTACATGATCAGTAGTCATATTTTTATCTAGAGCCAAAGCCATTTCCCACAAAGTTCGTTCCCAATAAAACAAGCGTGGAAAATGTTCAAAAAGAACGCCGTTCAAATTGGTAAACCCCGCATGAATAAAAAGGCGGTTTTGCGCATCGAGATAGTAATCTTGAAGTGACTGTAAAAACGCGATATGTTTTTGTTTAGTGGCAGAACTAACCGCTGCATAAGCATTTACCGTTGCTTCGCCACCATGGTGATACCACGTTCGGTTGTCTTTACTGCCATGGAGCCATTCCAACAAAAGCTCGTCATGATTCCCCCGGATAAAGACACAGGAATAAGTATCTTTTAAACCAATCAAAAAAGTAAGTACTTCCGGGGACTGACTCCACCCATCTACATAATCGCCTAAAAAAATCAAACGATCCTTAGTCGTGATAGCTGCTCGTTCAAATAGTTGATGTAAGGCGTGCAAACCACCGTGAATGTCACCGATAACAAGTGTTCTCATTTGTATGGAAGTATTAAGCTGCAAAAATAAGCTAAAATCATTTAACATAAAGTACAGAAAAACTACACTAAAATTCCAATTTCAAAAAGTAGCTTTACTATAGCAAATGACTCGAGACAATTTGTAAAACGTATTAATTATTAACAATTTAAATTTTATTAGCCATGAAAAAATTATTTTTAGGTTTAGTTGCCACATTTATGTTTA
>CALPUN020000082.1 GCA_943326765.2 Bifidobacterium breve
CAATAGAACCCGCACTAGTAACATCTAAAACACTGTTGGTTGTTTGAACCAATTGTGATTTTCCTTGCAAATCAATTTTCCCGTTCAATAACAAATACCAATCGTTTTGAAGTTTGGTGTCATTATTCATGGTCACTGTTTTTCCAGCATCTACTATCATTCCAAGATTAACGCAGTTTCCAGTTTCGTTGATGTCGTGTTTTACTTGAACGATAGAATAGTCTTTATCCATTATGTCCATACCTCTTACTTCGTTTGTTGGGCTGTGAACTGCGGTGGCAAGACTGCCAGTACGTTCTGTAATGAAAGGCATTGGCGCTTGTTGTACGTATATGTTTTTGTTGTTGTAAATTTTCATACCGGTCCCGGTATCAATAGATGCAGTAGTTAAATCATCTATGATATCATTTTTAAAAGTGTCCATTCTGAAGTATCGCAATACATTGGTGAAAGGAAGGGAGCCAATATTAATAGGCACAATTGTTCCTCTTACTTGGGAGCTGGAATTTTGAATTTCCTGATAAACCATACGTTGCAATTGGGGACTAGTTAAAGCGGTATTAAAAATTCTAATTTCGTCGATTTTTCCTTTAAAGTATTTCGCACTTGTGCTAGGGTCTTTTCCAATAGTTAATAAGGAAGCATCTGCAATAATACTCCCTGAAACAGGCGTGCTTATTACCATGTCTCCGTTGATGTATAATAGTAAAGCGCTTCCGTTATACACTGCAGCCACGTGATACCATTGCGAAACAGTCAAGGCTATGGCATTGTATTTTAAAATAGTTCCATTGACAACAGCTTCTAATTTGCCTCCAGCAGTTACTCTCAACTGGAAATTATCTTGACCGATAATTACACCATCGGAAGCAAAAGTACTGCTCAAATCAATCCAAGCCATAAGCGAAGCAGTAGCTAAACCACCCAATACCGCTGTGCCTTGACCGTAATCATTTCTTCCGTCAAAATCTAGAAATAATTTTCGGTTTAAATCTCTAGGAGAACCATAGAAAGCGGTGTTGGTGTCGAAGGCGTCTAGGATTCCATCTCTGTCAATATCAGCAGTACCATCAATTTTACCATCGTTATTCGTATCTAAACTAGCATAAAGGGTGTTTGAAATATCGTAAACGCCGCTCACTTTAGAAATCAAATTAATGTAATCAGAATTTCCAGCACCTAAAGTATTTGTTGGTAGTACTTTTCCAGTGTTTCCGTAACCTACTAACGAATCTCCCGAAGACAATATTCCATCTCCATCTCCATCTGTTCCTTCAATAACTCCATCATCATTCACATCACCATCACCATAAGTAAGTCCAGCTTCGTTAGTGTCAAAAATAGAATCATTATCCGAATCTAAGTCGATATAATTTGGAACCGCATCGCCATCAAAGTTCTTAGGGGAGCCAGTTGCGTAATAAGCTTCTGCGGTATCGTGAAATCCGTTTCCGTTAGCATCCATCCATGTTCCGCCTAAATCCATACGATCCTTACCATTGCTTAGCGCAGTCCATTGTTCTTCATTGATATCTGCAATGCCATCATTATCCGAATCCAAATCGGAAGCATTTGCGATTCCATCTTGATCCGAATCGGTTAGTTTTTGTACTATTAAAATATCATCTAACGCTAAGTCATTACCCGATCCGCCCAATTGGTTGTTTCGGAATACTACGGTGAATCCCGTTGTAGTAGGAGTAAATGTTTTTGAAAATTGAAACCAATTTCCAGCGGCATTTCCGGCAGTAGTTGGAGCAATATCACCTGTATTAATAGAGCTAATTAAGTTGTTACTCAAATCTCTAAATTCAACTGTAATATTAGGTCTGTTTCTAGAGTCGATGCCAGGAGCGTCGGAACGGTCTAAGTTCAATACCCAGAAACTATAGGTTAATGGAGCATTAGTAATTACACCTTGTAATGTTGTTCTGTAAAATTCTTCGGTAACATTATTGGTTGCATTGAAAATACCCATTTTGCCATTGGTATCGCTTGGTGTATGATCGACCCCAGTGTACCAATAGGTGGTAGCCCATGATGTAATTTGAGCAGAATTACCAATGGTATATTCCCCATCATTTACATCGGCATTAGTATCACATTCGTCGGCAGCTCTCGCTGTGGTTCCATCCTCCCAACAGTAAGTTGTGTTTGCTGTCGGAACGTTATCGTAGATTCTACCTCTAGTAGTACCCGCTCCAAAATTTTCATTTAATAATGTAACTTGAACTTGAGTTCCTAAAACAGAACCTGACGCGTAGCTTTGTTCTATGTTATCTGGAATTCCATCATTGTCGTCATCGGTATCCAAATTATTGAATACTCCATCGCCATCACTATCGGCGAAGGATTGGATTCCTGTTCCTTTGATGTCAAATGTGTAAGGATTTTTTCCTGCTCCAGCATCGTTATTGGCAATACTTATAGAAGCTGTTTTGTTGCCTATTGATGTAGGATTAAAAGTAACAACAAACGTTGTTGTACTTGCTGTCGTTATTGGTGAAATAGGTAGTGTAGTTACCGAAAAATCAGTACTTCCAGTCAGAGCCACTTTTGGAGTTCCGGTTAGGGTCAAGCTTAAAGTACCTGTATTTTCAACTGTAAATATTCTTGTTATTGGAGAACTCACGTTGGTAGATCCGAAATCGGTAAAATCGGTAGTCGATGGAGTAATATCACCATCTGCAATTAGCACTGTCCCTCCTTTTACATTCATATTGATACTGGAAGTATTTCCTTGAATTTTAAAATCATAAGGGTTTTCATTACTATCGTTATTGGCGACATTTAGTGTTGCTGATCGGGCACCCGTAGCCCCTGCAGTAAACTTCACAGTAAATGTTGTTGTTGAACGGCCTGCGACAGTTGCACTTGGAGGCGAAACAATAGAGAAATCGCCCGGATTTGCACCAGTGAAAGTTATTGCGCCAATAGTCAAAGTGATACTTCCTGTATTTTGAATTGTAAATGTTCTTGTGGTAGTTACGTTGGTAAAATCGGTCCCGTCTGTTAATGATGGAGTGGTATCACCATCAGCAATATTGGTAGTGTTTCCTTGAATGTTGATTTCTTGTGCCGTACCCGTGCCCTGAAGGTTAAAATCGTATGGATTTTCAGTAGCATCATCATTTGCAATGCTAATAGTTGCTACTCTAATTCCGGAAGCAGTGGGAGTAAATTGAACAGTAAACGAAGTGTTTCCACCAGCTGCTACACTAGCACTTGGTGCTACCGATAAAGTATATTCCGTTCCATTTGTTCCTCCGAAAGTAATGGCACCTATGTTTAAAATTCCAGTTCCAGTGTTATAGATGGTAAAAGTTCTCGTACTCGCCCCGTTAAAATCGGTCCAGTCGCTAACAGCTGGAGTGGTATCGCCATCTACAATAGAGACAGAGTTTCCTTGCACGTCCATTTCAGGAGCAAAAACGGTTGCCGTTACTGCTGTTCTTGGAGCAGATGCACAGCCACTTGAAGTTACAGCTTCTGCATAATAAGTTGTAGTAGCAGCGATGCTAGGTGTTGTAAAACTGTTTCCACTGGCTATAGGACCACCACCGACTAAAGTTGTATACCAAAAAACAGTTCCTGCTGAAGCAGTTGCTCCCAATACTAAGGTACCTGTACCCGTTCTATTTCCTGGCGTTGTGCTTGTTATTGTTGGTGTTGTATTTACGGTCATTGTAACAGTATTCGATGTTGATGGAGAACCAATCAAACAAGGAGTTGCATTAGAAGTTAAAATACAAATTACTTGGTCGCCACTTGTTAATGTTGTTGAAGAATAAGTAGTACTATTTGTTCCAACAGTACTTCCGTTTAGTATCCATTGATAGGCGGGCGATGTCCCTCCGTTTGTTGGAGTTGCAGTGAAGGTTACGTTGGTTCCGGAGCATATTGTAGTGCTTGAAGCACTAATAGCTACACTGGCTGTTAAATAGGGATTAACAGTCATTGTAATCGTATTTGAAGTAGCGGGAGAACTAATAACACAACTGGCATTGGATGTCATAACACACGATACAGCATCGCTATTCGCTAAAGTTGATGAGGTATAAGTGGTACTATTAGTTCCTACGTTAGTTCCGTTTATTTTCCATTGATAGCTAGGTGTTATTCCTCCGTTAGTAGGAGTTGCGGTAAAAGTAACATTAGCACCATTACAAACGGTAATAGCGCTAGCACTGATAGCTACACTAGCAGTAATGTTTGAATTTACGGTAACGTTTGCCGTATTGTTTGTGCTTATTGTGGAGCTACAGTTATATGGAGCAGTTCCTCCACTAGATAAACTTGTAATTGTAATAGTAGTTATTCCTACTGCTAAAGTACTAGTAGGAAAAGTTCCTGATCCAGATATACCTGCAGTAAAAGTCATTGTTGCTGTGTTGCCCGTCGAGGATGTAGCACCTGATAAATTGTAAGTAACCGTATAGGTTCCAGATGATAATGAACTTGAGTTCAAGGTTACTGTTGAAGCAGTAGCACCACAAAATGGGCCTGTTGCTGTTGTTGCATTGGTTAATGCATAAGTTGGGCAAGTCCAAGTGATGATTACTTGACCATCAGCGCCATTTCCTCCAAAGGTATTGTCGTCACCGTTAGTGTACGAACCACCGCCACCACCACCGATAGCAGTAGCGGCTATTCCATCTCCAGTAGTTGCTGTTCTTCCGTTTGCTCCGTTTCCGCCACCTATTGGGGCAGCTGCTCCGGTTGAGTTGGTAGTTGAATTCCCTGCAGACAGAGTACCAGCAGAAGATCCACCACCACCACCGTATGCTGACGCTAAAGCGCCATTAGCGCCATTCCCACCAGAAAAAACAAAACCAATATCTCCAATACTGGTTGGAAATCCGGCACCTCCAGCACCTCCAGTTGTTGTATTAACAGGAACTGTAGCTCCTCCTTTTGCTAACACGGTAGTAGTGTTAATGAAATAGGAATCTAGTCCGTTTGCAGTATTTGTCAACGCGCCTGTTCCTACCACTACAGTATTAGAGCTTTCAGGGAGTACTGAAACTAAAGCTTTTTTTGCATAAGCTCCACCACCACCACCACCGTAGCCATTGTTTTCGCTGGTTCTTGAGCCACCTTTTCCGCCACCACCCCAAGCTTGCACTTGAACTGATGTTACACCTGCAGGAGCAGTAAAAGATCCTGACGATGCAAATGGTTGAGCGATTTGTGAATATCCTATACCGCTCATTAACCAGGCGCTAATGAGAAGTAATGTTATTCTGTATTTATAAGTAATTGTTTTCATAACTTTTTTTTCCTCGAAAAAATAAGTATTAGTTAATTAGAATTATTTGACGATTCAAAAGTAGAGCGAGAATTTTAATTTTCAATACTTTTTATCGATTAAATGCATTAAAATACGATTAAATGCACTTTATTTCACATAAAGAAGCTTAAATCTTACAAATATTATTAATTTAAAAATAAAGCTTCTTATTACAAGAAGCTTTATTTTAGTATCCGAGAAAATAGAATTATTGGAATACTACTTTTTTACTTATAGTACCTGTATTGGTTTTTAATTTCAAAATATAGGTTCCACTGCTACTATCTGTTGTTGGAATTTGAATTAGAGTTTGATTGTCACTATTTATATCCCATCCCAAGATATATTGCCCTAACAAATTATATAATTCAGCGGATTGAATAATCGTATCTGTTGGTTTGTTGTTAATAGTAATGGTTTTATCATTGTTAGTAAAAGAAACATTTATTGGAGTATCATCAGCTTCTTTATTAGGTGCTGAGGTATTCCGTTTGAAGCAAAGTGAAAACCTATTGTCTAGGGTTCCAGTTTGTAAGTTGATGGTAAAAAGTTCTTTTTTGATATTGTGATACTCGTTTGTTACGGCATCATAGATGTATATTTTTTGATTTTCCACAAAATTTTCTACTCCATCTAAAGAAATAATCACAGAACCTTCTACCGAAGTTTTAATAGAGAGAGGGTAACTGTTGGAACGATTAAAGTACCCATCGCCTTGAATAGCTAATTTTAGTGCTGCGGTACTAAAACTCATTTCGTCTGGCAGATTTTCTAACTGAGGCGCATCATACCCTTTGTCGATTTCAGGCGAAGCCAAATCATTCATAAAACCAAGAAGAATTTGACGGTGGTATCCGTTGGAACTAGTGAAACCCAAACGGATTTTTGCAAAGGAATTTCTTCTAGATCGATCCTCATTAGCGCTAATGGTATCATTAGTAGTAGTGGCGTAAGAACTTTGACGAAACATAATGTTTGAATTACTATCGGTTTCTTTGACAAAGTCTCTTTGACTATTATTAAAGACAATATTACCACCAACAGCGCTTCCATAAACTAAAAATCCTTGTCCAACTGGAACATATCTGCTCGGAATTCTGGTACTGGAGCCAAGTCCACTAATTCCCGCTGGTGAAACAGGAGGAATGCCTCCAATGAGGTTTCTAACGGCATATCCCCCTTGATATTCTAATAAAATATGAGACGGATTGGTACTGTAATGTTCCCAAAAATAGAGTGCTCCGGTTGTTGAGGTTAGATTATCATTTATAAAATCATTAGCGTCAAGTGCTGAAGAATAAGGATTTCCGCTAAGGTTTAGGTTATTCCCAGCAATGGGAATCGTAATATCACCGTTATTGGGTTTTCCTATAAAAGTATAATTTTGGGAAGCTTGTCCGTTATCAACTCCTTTCATAGTATATCCTTGGCCGGCAAATAAAGATCCATTTTGTCCTACGGAAGTCCAATTTGCATAAATAGGGGAGAGATTTTGAAATTTAAAAATCCAATAGCTGCTTAACGTAATAGGATTTGTAGGCGCGCTATTATAACCTGTTGTCCATTGCATGTTTTGAATCGCATTCGGATCCGTGCCATCTTTCATGACTTGATCAACAGTATAATTATTATTATTGCTAGTTGAGTTGATAGCACCCACTGGTGAAGACCAATAGTTGTAATTGAATTTATTAGATTGTCCTTGTTGGTCTTTTTCAATTGCACCCGAACTGGTAACTTCTAAATCACTATTTGCGGTTTGAAGCAATTGCGATTTTCCCTGCAAATCAATTTTTCCATCAAGTTTTAGATACCAGTCATTTTGAATTTTAGTATCGTTATCCATAGTTACAATAATTTCAGAATCGACGATCATTCCTAAATCTGTAGTATCAGATGTTTGAGCGATACTATGTTTGACTTCTACGATAGACCAATCTTGATCCATTATGTCGAGGCCTCTAACTTCATTTTCGGGACTATCAACAGCGGTCGCAAAATCTCCAGCTCTTTCTGTTATAAAAGGCATTGGAGCTTGTTGTATATTAATAATTTTATTGTTGTAAATTTTCATGCCGGTTCCCGTATCGATGCTCGCAGTAGTTAAGTCGTCAATAATGTCGTCTTTATAAGCATCCATTCTATAGTAGCGGAGCAAATTAGTAAAAGGCAGTGTTCCAATGTCTTTTGGAATGACAGCGCCTCTAACTTGAGCACTGGCATTTTCGATTTCCTGATAGACCATTCTTTGAAACTGTATGTCAGATAACGAAACATTAAATACTCGAAGTTCGTCTATTTTTCCTTTAAAGTAATTTGTTGAAGAACTGGGATCTTTTCCGATGGTTAATAAGGATGCATCAGCATTAATGTTACCTGAAGCGGCTGTACTGGCAACCATTTCACCATTCAAATACAATTTTAGGAACCCACCACCGAATACTGCCCCAACATGATACCATTGGGCAGTATTTAAGACTTTAGTGTTGCAAGTAACTGTTGTAGCGTTTACAATCGCTTCCAATTTTTTGGCACTTGTAATACGGATATTAAATTTATTTTGACCAATCACAATTCCGTCAGAAGAAAAAGCACTATTCAAATTAACCCAGCCCATAAGACTTGCATTGGATAAACCTCCTAATAAAGAAGCACCTTGTCCGTAATCATTTCTTCCATCAAAATCCAAATAAAGTTTTCTATTTAAATCTCTCGGGGAACCAAAATAACTAGTGTTCGTGTCAAATGCATCTAGGATACCATCGTGATCTATATCGCTAGTGCCATCAATAATGCCATCAGAAGTGCTGTCTAAGTTGGCATACAAAGTTGTTGAAATGTCAGTAATTCCTGAATTAGATTGAACATTCAGAAAATCAGGATTTCCAGAATTGAGCGTGTCTTTAGGCAATGCTTTTCCAGAATTTCCGAAACCAGTGAAGGTGTCAAAGGCAATTAGAATTCCATCTTGGTCACTGTCAGAACCTTCGCCTTCACCATCGCAGTTGATATCGCCATCACCATTATAAATCCCAGCTTCATCTACATCAAACAGAGCATCGTTATCCGAATCCAAATCAAGATAATTAGGGACACTATCTCCGTCAAAATCTGCAGGGGTATGAGAAGCATACCACGCTTCCGGGATATCATTCCAGCCGTTTCCATTCGCATCAACCCAAATGCCAGGGGTTAAGTTCATTCGGTCATATCCAAAACTTAAGGCATTCCAACGGTCTTCAACAATATCACCGATCCCATCATTATCGGAATCTAAATCATAAACATCCGCAATACCGTCTCTATCGGTATCAATTAAGGATTGAGTAATTGTAATGTCATCCAAAGCCAAATCATTCCCAGTTCCACCCACTTGATTATTTTTAAAAACGACAGAAACACTTGTAGTTGTAGGAATAAAACTAGCAGAAAATGAGTACCAATTTCCACTTAGATTTCCTGCAGTTGTAGGTGGAATATTTCCAGTAGTTATGGTGCTGAGTAAATTGTTGTTTAAATCTCTAAACTCAACGGTAAGATTAGGTCTGTATCTACTCCCTATTCCAGGCGCATCGGATCGGTCTAAATTTAAGACCCAAAAACTATAGGTTAGCGGTGCGTTTGCGATTACCCCTTGCACTATGGTTCTATAAAATTCATCTGTAATTATGGGTGTCGCATTAAATAAAGCCATCTTTCCATTGGTGTCCGAAGGAGTGTGATCTACTCCTTGATACCAATAACTTGGCGCCCAAGAAGCAACCGCTAGTGTTCCTGCTTGGTAGTTTATGGTATACTGCCCATCATTTAAATCTTTGTTAGTATCGCATTCATCAGCAGCTCTCGCAGTTGTCCCATCTTCATAACAATACGTAGTAGAAGCAGTGGGCACATTATCATATATTCGTCCTCGGGTAGTTCCAACACCAAAAGTTTCATTCAAGAGTATAACTGGAACTTGACTTCCCAATACCGAACTTGAAGCATAACTTTGTTCAACATTATCCGGAATACCATCGTTATCATCATCATTGTCGGCATAATTAAAGATACCATCTCCATCGCTATCCGCAAATGTTTGACTAGCAACAAAAGTTGATTTTGAGTATGAAGAATCATTAAGAAGGACAGCATTAGGAGTAGAAATGCTTTCTGGGCTCCTTTTTAAAAA
The DNA here is from genome assembly GCA_943326765.2 of Bifidobacterium breve. Lineage (GTDB taxonomy): Bacteria > Bacteroidota > Bacteroidia > Flavobacteriales > Flavobacteriaceae > Flavobacterium. The sequence continues at coordinate 9,462 of CALPUN020000082.1, forward strand.
GGCTGTAGAATTAGGTTGATTAGTTTGTGACTGCGAGTAACTCAAAAGGGATATTAAAAATAAACCGATTGATCCGATTGCTTTTTTCTCGATTGGGGTAATTGCATTCATAAGCTGATTATTAGTAGGTTAAATAGAATTTTTTATTTTCTAGAGTTGTGATTCATTGGGAAAGGTAAATTTCAAAAAAAACGGCAATTATATCGACAATAAACTCATATATTCGATGAAATACACAAATATTAAAAATATATACGTAAAAGATTACATTTTTAAAAACAACCGATTAGAGTTTTTTAAAAAGGAAGTTGTTTTTTAATCTATAGAAGGCGTTTGGGTTTCTTTCTACTTTAAAAAATCAAATGGAAAAACTATTTATTATGAGAAAGAAATAGGAAGGAATTTTAAGAATAGTAATTATTTAGGATGGTTGCCTATTTGACTAGTTCATGAAAGGAAACTTTTTTCGCAAGACATTTTTTATAAGGTTCAAAAAAAAATCTCCAAACAAATGTTTGGAGATTTAATTTTCTGTAGCGAGGACGGGAGTTGAACCCGTGACCTCAGGGTTATGAATTTCATATTTTATAGAAATAAAACCCTATATGTTATTGATGTGTAGAAAATCGTGTACCGTTTTGTGTACTCAAATTAAACCGCAATATAATCATTTTTTTAAATGATTATAATTCCATTTTCTTTTTCATCAATCAGGTAAAAAGATTTAATGATTAAAATAAGCCTTAAGAAAAGTTAACATAATTACTTTTTTAAATAGTATAAAATAAAAAAATCTTATTTTTACACCAATGAAACTAATAAACTACATATTATCTATCTATCTAGTAGCACTATC
>CALPUN020000083.1 GCA_943326765.2 Bifidobacterium breve
CAGTAGTATAGGCAAGGTAAGGATGAAATTTCATTTGATTCAAAACTACGGTAGAACTGCTATCAATCGCGATGGAGTTTTCTCCGAATAAGAAATTAAAATCGAAACGCGCTTTGTTAATGACCACATCTTTGCTAGCAATTTTGGGATGGTTGATGGTGAAATTGGTGATCGAAGTAAATCCGTCAATATGCAGTTCGTCGCCGTCTTTCTCTATGTTCGATACTTTCAACCGAATCGAATCGAAACTTGCTTTGATATTATAGCGTTCGTCGAAATAAGGCACTTTTATTTTTCCGGGATCGATATTAAAAAAACGAATGTCGGTAAGTTTGTTTCTAGGATCAGCAAAGCCTTTGATTACCCAGCGTTGCGTAAAAGTATTGGTTTGTACTTGGATCGCCGACTCCAACTGTTTATCAACCAAAACCAAACTATTCAAACGCAGGGTCGCTTTTTTACCCATGTCATTCATGCGCAAAGTTAAGTTTTCCAAATGCATGTCGGTTGGAACTAAATTCAATCCTTTATTCAAAATCCGATAAGCTAAATCCGCGTAATTGGTTTTTTTACCAGTATCAATAGTATCCTTTTTTTTGGGCAGAAACGCATCGAAATTGCGGCCGTTTTCATTTTTAACCAACTGAACAAAACCATTTGTAGCGGCAAGGGTTTCTAGTTGAATGGTTCCGGTAAACAACTGCCAAAAGTTAATCTTGGTGTGAATGCTTTGAATTTGAAATAATGTATCCGCTTGCTTGGGAACTAATACGATGCCCTCAAGAGCGACTCCAGTAAACCCTTCAAATTGAGCTTTTTTTATCGAAAGCGTACTGCTATAATCGCGATCCATTTTTGTAGTGACGCGCGCAAGGACTTTCTGCAATAAAGCATCACGAAACACAAAAACGACAACCAAACCCAAAACAAAAACCACAGTAAAAATTTTAGCGGCTAGGATTATTTTTTGTTTTCTAGTTTTCATTGACAAAGGGTAGTTTTTTTATCCGAATAGTTCGCTGGCGACATCTTCAATTTTAGAGACGAGTCGAATCTTTATTAACGTATTTTTTAAAGAAATCTTGTTGTACTTGGAAACAAAAATGGTGGAAAATCCCAATTTTTCTGCTTCTTGAATGCGTTGGTCGACTCGATTGACAGGGCGAATTTCTCCCGAAAGACCCACTTCGCCAGCAAAGCAATAGCCTTCACCAATAGGAATATCTTCGTTTGAGGATAGAATAGCAGCGACAACGGCGAGGTCAATAGCGGGATCGTCAATAGAAATCCCGCCGGTAATGTTTAAGAACACATCTTTTGTTCCTAATCGAAATCCGGCACGTTTTTCTAAAACGGCTAAAATCATGTTCAGGCGTTTTGCATTGTAGCCAGTTGTACTTCGTTGTGGCGTGCCGTAAACAGCGGTACTAACCAAGGCTTGAATTTCAATCATTAACGGGCGCATGCCTTCTAAAGTTGAAGCAATCGCAGTTCCCGAAAGCGACGCATCTTTATGAGAAATTAAAATTTCAGAAGGATTGGCCACTTCGCGCAAACCGCTTCCTAACATTTCATAGATTCCAAGTTCAGCAGTGGAACCAAATCGGTTTTTTAAAGAACGTAAAATACGGTAAACGTGATTGCGATCGCCTTCGAATTGCAAAACGGTGTCGACCATGTGCTCTAGAATTTTGGGTCCAGCAATGGTTCCGTCTTTAGTTATGTGCCCGATTAGAATTACGGGAATATTGGTTTCTTTAGCAAATTTAATAAGTTCGGCGGTAGTTTCTCGAATTTGAGAAATGCTTCCAGGCGAGGCTTCAATATATTCCGTGTGCAACGTTTGAATGGAATCGATAATAACGATTTCGGGCTCAATGGCTTCGATTTGCTTGAAAATATTTTGAGTTTTGGTTTCGGTTAGAATGTAGCAATTATCGCCGTTTGGCGTAATTCTTTCGGCACGCATTTTTATTTGTTTTTGACTTTCTTCGCCCGAAACATATAACGTTTTGTAGGGTAATTTCAATGAAATTTGCAGTAACAACGTGCTTTTTCCAATACCGGGTTCGCCTCCCAAAAGGATTAAAGAGCCAGGAACAATTCCGCCTCCTAAAACACGATTCAATTCGCCATCACGGGTGTCCATTCGGACTTCATGAGCCGCGTCAATTTCATTTATTTTCAGGGGTTTAGAAGCTGTTTTAGTTTCAGAATTAGAAACTTTCCATCCTGTTTTTTCTTCTTTTTGGACAATTTCTTCAGCGATTGTGTTCCATTCTTTACAAGCGTTGCATTGGCCTTGCCATTTGGAATATTGCGACCCACAATTTTGACAAAAAAAGGAAGTTTTCACTTTTGACATAGGGCGTTTATTGTTTTTTCAGTTCGTCGGCTTTGTCTAACATCATGTCTTTGGTTAAATCTCCAATTTCTTCTTTTTGATAGGCGTTTTGGTAGGCTTTTACCGCTTTTTTTAGTTCGCCGTTTTTTTCATACATCAGACCCATATGGTAATCACTAAGCATGGTTTTAGGATAGTTTTTCTTTGCTAAGTCGGCCAGTTTTTCAAATTCACCGTAGGCTTTATTTTTAAGAATTGCCGCTTCAATAGCTTTAAAATCAATAAGGCGAATTTGCATTTTGATTCCTAGGGATTTTTCGAGAACGTCGTATTTGTTTTTTAAATAATCGACATAACCCGAAGGGAGTGTTTCTATTTTTTCGGAATATTCTGTCATAGAAATAGGTTGATAGACAGAGAATAAAAGGTATAAGGCGTTTGGAATAGAATGTAACACTAAAGAATAATGACTCGCGCCTTTAAAATTGTCGAATTGGTAATTCAAATTGGGTTTGTTGATTTTTTTGATAGTAACATCCAATTCTTGAATTCGGGCTTTCATTTTTTTGACGTCGCCATCTGCAGTTGATTGATAGTAATATATTGGTTTAGCAATGGTGGATAATCTTTCGGGAATGTGTTCCTCCATTTCTTTGGGCAATTCAGGACTCATTGAAATATAGGCATCAAATAGAGGCTGTTCTTTGTAAAGGTAAAAGTTTAAAAATCCGGCAGTAACGTCATGTCCGGCTATGATTTTAAATGGAGCTACTCGGTATTTTTCCTCCATATAGCCCACCAATTCGTGTCCTATAAATTCGAAAAACCTATTTCCTTTTTCGTCTGGTAATCCGGTAGCTTCGCCAATTGTGCAATCGGTTTGTCTTTCATTGTTGGCATTTTGATTTACACCGACCACGATGACTTCGGGTAAATCATCCCAATAGGCTCCGTAATTTAGGGCGCCTTGAAACGGATCAAACAGATAATCTCCGTCTAATAAAATCAATAAAGGGTATTTTTTATTCGGGTTTTTTAGATAGGAAGCGGGCAAGCCAATGGTGATTTCTCGATCTTCGTTCAGCTTAGGGGAAAAGACTTTCTCGTTTATTTTTTGAGAATACAGGTTGATGCAACAGGCCATCAATGCAAGTATAATTAAATTTTTCATTTTTTTTGGGTTGGTTATTACTAGCTGAACAAATAGACAAGCAAGATAACAAATTATTTACTTCTATTAAATACGGGTAAAAATAAAAAAGACAGAAGCCCCAAAATCAAAACAACAATCATTTGTGAAGTCCAAACAATCCAGCCAAAAGCATTGCCTGTAGTTTCTGCAATTGAATAAAAAAGAAGGATTTTTGAAATTAAGAAGGGATAGGATCCAAAGCCACTGTTGGTAAAGGCTATGGCAATACTACCCACAACAAACGAAGTAACTACAGCACCAACGGAGAGTGTGCTTGTTTCTGGAAACACGTAGGTGGTGATGTAGAACATTAAGATATAGGAAAACCAGATGAAGAACGTATGAAAAAAGTATTCCCACTTTTTTTTCATGTGAATGATGCTCAGCAAGCCTTCTTTAAGTCCCGAAATTTTTTCTTTCAGGTTCAAAATCAAGGGTGTTTTCGAATAGCGATAAAGCCAAAAAAGGAGCATCAGAAAACCCAGTCCGATTCCAAGAAGCAATATTAGTTTTTGTACTGGAATTTTGTCTAAGATAAACGATTTTACGACATTGAATTGAAGAAAAACCGCAAAAACCATAAACAGCAATAAGACGATAACGTCGATAATTCTTTCGGCAACAATACTTCCAAAACCTTTATCAAAGGGAATGTTGTTGTATTTTTTTACAATTAAAGCTCTAGAAATTTCACCAGATTTTGGGACTGTTAAATTTAAGACATAGCCAATACTTACCGCCATAAAATTATTTAGGAAAGTTGACTCATAACCCATGTGTTCTAAGGAAAATTTCCAACGATAGGCGCGAGAAGCGTTCCCTAAAATGGCAATGATTCCGGCAATAAAAATATAGGAATAGTTGGCATTCTTAAAATAGCCTTTGATTTCTTGAAATTGTTCTGGAGTGAATTTGTCGAAGGTGTAGACAATTAAGAAAACACCCAAAAGGATTGGAAGCACAATAGACAACCATTTGCCAATTTGTTTTTTGATAAAAGTAGTTGCAGCGGTATTTTTGAATTCTTCTCTGAAAGCAAATACATTTTTAGTCTTGGAAGTCCATTTCTTTTTCATAGTATCGAACAACTAAGTCAAAGAATTGGTTTTTTCATTTGGAAATACCAAAGAAGGTTTGAATGTTTTGGCTTCTTCAAATTCTAAAAGACCATACGAAATAATGATAATGACATCTCCTTTTTGCACTTTTCTTGCGGCGGGTCCGTTAAGAATGATGTCGCCGCTTCTTCGATTTCCTTTGATAGCATAAGTTTCGAAACGCTCTCCGTTATTGATGTTGACAATAGAAACCTTTTCGCCTTCGATGAGATTAGAAGCTTCCATGAGCACTTCGTCGATGGTGATACTTCCAATATAATTTAAGTCGGCACCCGTTACTGTAACTCGGTGAATTTTCGATTTTACAACTTCAATTTGCATGGGCCAAAGGTAATTAATAAAGTGAAATGGTATCTATAAGTCTTGTTTTATTAACAAAGACTGCAATAAATGCGCGGTATTTTTTCTGCTTGTTTTTTCTCAAGCAAGGGAGTAGTTGGGTTTCATCGGCAATTTGAAAATATTCTAATTTGAGGGTCTGTTGCGCTTCCAATTTTTTAGCCACCCATTGCGAGACAGCTGCGGCACTGTTACTATGAAATTTCTCTTGAGAAGTCTTCAAGATTTTATAAATAACGGCAGCTTCTTTCTTTTCGTTTGGGGATAAACGTTCGTTTCGGGAACTCATCGCCAAGCCATTAGGTTCTCTATAAATAGGGCAACCAATTACCGTGACTTTTAAATGTAATTTTTCGACCATTTTTTTAACGATTTGCAACTGTTGAAAGTCTTTTTCGCCAAAATAGGCATGAGTAGGAGATACAATTTCAAACAATCGTTTCACTACAGTTCCAACTCCGTCATAATGTCCGGGTCGAAATTGCCCTTCCATTTGGTTTTCTAAACCATCAAAATCGAAGTGTTGGGAAACGGTTTTGCCTTCGTAAATATCCTCGACATTTGGAGCATAAAGGATGATTTTGTCGGAAACGGTTTTGATTTTGGCAATGTCGTTTTCAAGAGTTCTAGGATATTTTTCTAAATCTTCTGGGTTGTTGAACTGAGTAGGATTCACAAATATACTGACAACAGTAATGTCGTTATTGTCAAGGGATTCTTTCAGTAAGGAAAGATGGCCTTCATGCAAAGCACCCATGGTGGGGACGAATCCAATTCGGGAATTGGACGAGGAAATCGACTTTAAGTATGCTTTTAAATCGACTTGTTTCTTGAAAATCTGCATGAGTAATTACTTGAAATAAGATGCAAACTTAAGATTTTAGTTAATAACTGCATAAATTTTTGTAATTTTGCGTGGTTTTTATTGACAATTAGTAAAAGTAAATTACGATATGGAGGATAAGAGGATATTATACGTATCATCTGAAGTGGTGCCTTATTTGGCGGAGAACGAAGTTTCTCTAATGTCTTATGACGTTCCCAAAATGATTAATGATCAAGGAGGACAGATACGGATTTTCATGCCGAGATATGGGAATATTAATGAAAGAAGACACCAGCTGCACGAAGTGATTCGCTTGTCAGGAATGAATTTAGTAGTTAATGATTTAGACATGCCTTTGATTATTAAAGTAGCATCTATTCCGAAAGAACGAATTCAAGTTTACTTCATTGATAATGATGAATATTTTAAACGCAAAGCTACTTTTACAGACGAAGAAGGCGTTTTGTATCCGGACAATGATGAAAGAGCCATTTTCTTTGCTAAGGGAGTTGTAGAAACCGTTAAGAAGCTGAATTGGGTTCCAGATATTATTCATGTTCATGGTTGGATGGCAGCGATGCTTCCTATCTACATGAAGCATTATTATAAGGATGAAGCCTTGTTTGCGGGGACTAAAATAGTCACTTCTGTTTACAGCCAATCTTTTGAAGGCAGCTTAGATTTAGAGATGATTAATAAAGTTAAATTTGACGGAATCCCAGCACAAGCCGTGACTCCTTTAGAAACACCCGATTATGAGCATGTGATTATGGCCTCTATAAATCATTCGGATGCAGTGATTATAGCGTCAGAGAACTTGTCTCCAAGTTTAACAAAATTTATAGAATCATCAGGCAAACCTTTTTTACCTTTCACCGCCAAAGATACTTTTGCAGAAGCGTATACTAATTTTTATAAATCAGAGCTTCTTTAATACAATTTTTAGATACAATTATGAAGAATACGGTTTTCTTAAAATACTTTTTTTTTGCTACAACCTTAGTATTAATTGCTGCTTGTGATAATGATTTTAATGATATTGGAGCGAATATCATCGGAGCAGATAATTTTGAATATGGGGATCTTGAAAGCTATACTGTAAATGCTGTTACTCAGGATTTAGGACCGGTTGAAACGGTTGATCTTCCTGTAAACCCATTAGGGATATATAACAATCCTGTTTTTGGATTAACCAAAGCACATTTAGTAACCCAAGTTTTATTAGCTACTGAAAACCCAACAATAGGGAACAATCCAGTAATGGATAGTGTGGTTTTAAAAATCCCGTATTTTAGCAATAAAGTAACGGATAATTCTGCGTCAAGCACCAAGAGCATCTACAAATTAGACTCTATCTATGGACCGGCCGCGTCTAAAATAAAACTACACATTTACGAGTCTGGAAAATTCATTGAAAATTTTGATCCCCTAACCCCAACAGAAGTTAAGCATTACTATTCAGATCAAAATGCTGATTTTTTTAATGCTAAAGGCACTGCGTTGTTGAATAATGGCGCTGTAGCTGAAAACGATGAGTTTCTCTTCAATCCCGAAGAACATGTTGAAACACTTGATACACTAAATGAGGTAAAGCATGTTATGAAAAGGGAGGCTCCAGGATTAAGAGTTTTTTTAAACAAAGATTTTTTCACTACCAAAGTTCTTCAAGCGCCAGCTGGTAAATTATTAAACAACAATATTTTTAAAGAATATTTAAGAGGATTGTATTTTAATGTAGATTATTCAGGTTCTGAGGCAGGAAATTTAGCAATGTTAAATATTAAAGGAGGTACAATTGCATTGTATTATAAGTGGGATAAATTGGTACCTAGAAAAAACCCTGACGGTTCTCAGGTTTATGATTCATCAAATCAACCAATCTACGATATTGTAAAAACAAAAAAAGTACTTAATTTAACTTTTACGGGCGGAAAATCAATTAGTTTGCCTGAGAATACTCCTAACCCTACAACAAATACAGATCGGTTGTACCTTAAGGGCGGGCAAGGTTCTATGGCAGTTATCGATCTTTTTGGACGGGATAGCAATGGTTTTTCGCAACAGCTTCAAGATTTACGGGCTAAGAAATGGTTGGTAAATGATGCTAGTTTGACTTTTTATATTGACAATACAACCATGGGAACGGAAACCTATGAACCCAATCGGGTCTATTTGTATGATTTTAAAAACAAAAAGACCATTATTGATTATGATGCTGATCAAAGCACCAATGCAAGCAAGCCAAAATATGCGAAAGTTGTTTATGGTGGGATAATAAAGAAGAGCAATGGACGAGGGACAGAATATAAAATCCGGATTACCAATCATATTAGAAATCTTCTAAAATATCAGGATTCAACAAACGTTCGGTTAGGCCTTGTTGTTACAGAAGATTTGAAACTCAATGGAAATAAGAGGCTAAAAACACCCTTAACTACTTTGGGAACAAGTTATGTGCCATGGGGTTCTGTAGTCAATCCATTTGGAACGGTTTTATTTGGAAGTAGCGAAAACGTTCCAGCAGATAAAAGATTAAAATTGAATATATATTTTACTAAACCTAAACAAAACTAATATATGTGTGGAATTGTCGGTTACATAGGATTTAGGGAAGCTTATCCCATCATTATCAAAGGATTAAAACGGTTAGAATATAGAGGGTACGATAGTGCTGGAATCATGCTTTTTGACGGAGAAAATTTAAAAATTTCCAAAACGAAAGGAAAGGTTTCGGATTTAGAAGAAAAATCTTCCAAAGAAATTACTATAACGGGAAACATTGGAATAGGACATACGCGATGGGCTACCCACGGAGTTCCAAATGATGTTAACTCCCATCCGCATCTTTCAAACTCGGGAAATTTAGCAATAATTCACAACGGAATTATTGAAAACTATGAGCCTTTAAAGAAAGAATTAATCAAAAGAGGCTACGTTTTTCATTCCGATACCGATACCGAAGTTTTAATCAACTTAATTGAAGAAGTTCAGAAAAAAGATAATTTAAAACTAGGAAAAGCGGTTCAAGTTGCTTTAAACCAAGTCGTTGGAGCTTATGCTATTTGTGTTTTTGACAAACACAATCCAAATGAAATTATTGTGGCGAGATTGGGAAGTCCACTAGCAATTGGCGTAGGGAATGACGAGTTTTTTATTGCTTCTGATGCCTCACCATTTATTGAATATACCTCAAATGCCATTTACTTAGAAGACGAAGAAATGGCGATTGTGCGCCTTCACAAACCTCTTAAAATTAGAAAGATTAAAGACGATTCTATTGTAGATCCTTATGTTCAAGAATTAAAAATGAACTTAGAGCAAATTGAAAAAGGCGGTTACGACCACTTTATGCTTAAAGAAATCTACGAACAACCAAATGTAATTAAAGATACTTATAGAGGTCGATTGTTAGCCAACCAAGGGATTATTCAAATGGCGGGCGTAGAAGACAATCTTGAAAAGTTTATGAATGCCCAGCGAATTTTGATTGTAGCTTGTGGTACTTCATGGCATGCCGGTTTGGTGGCTGAATACATCATTGAAGAATTTGCAAGAATTCCGGTTGAAGTAGAATATGCCTCTGAATTTAGATACCGAAACCCAATCATTAATAAAGGCGATGTTGTCATTGCGATTTCCCAATCAGGAGAAACGGCCGATTCCTTAGCGGCTATTAAATTGGCCAAAGAACGAGGCGCTTTTGTTTTTGGAGTATGTAATGTCGTAGGTTCTTCTATTTCTAGAGAAACTCACGCCGGGGCTTATACTCACGCTGGTCCAGAAATTGGAGTGGCATCTACCAAAGCGTTTACGACACAAATCACGGTGTTAACCATGATTGCATTAAGATTAGCTAAAGCAAAAGGAACACTTTCAAATTCTGATTTCCATCGGTATTTACAAGAATTGGAAATTATCCCAGAAAAAGTAAAAGAAGCATTAGAAACCAATGATAAAGCCAAAGAGATTGCTTCTATATTTAAAGATGCGCCGAATTGTCTTTACCTAGGAAGAGGCTACAATTTTCCAGTAGCTTTAGAAGGGGCATTGAAGTTAAAAGAAATATCATACATCCATGCCGAAGGATATCCTGCAGCAGAAATGAAACACGGCCCGATTGCTTTAATTGATGAGCACATGCCAGTAATTGTAATAGCCCCTAAACAAGGACATTATGATAAAGTGGTGAGTAATATTCAAGAAATAAAATCAAGAAGCGGAAAAATTATTGCCATTGTGACTAAAGGGGACACGCAAGTTCGGGACTTAGCAGATTATGTAATTGAAGTTCCAGATACTGCCGATGCATTATCACC
>CALPUN020000084.1 GCA_943326765.2 Bifidobacterium breve
GGAGAAGTTGCCGCAGAAGCTTTGTATTACGATGCTTATTTCAAAAATAAAGACGGCAAGTTTGAAGCTTCCAATACTTCGGTACAAAAATTATCGAAAGATTATTCGGGGTACAAATATTTTGGTGCCAAAGGACTAATCGTCATGGCGAAAAACTTCTACGGACTGAAAGACAGTTTTCAAGCAACTTATATCTTAGACAGTGTGATTAAGAATTTTACCAGTTTCCCCGACGTGGTTTCGGAAGCAAAAACCGAATTGGAAGCCATCAAATCTAAAGAAGCGCAAACGAATTCCTCTATTCAAAATTAAACGGAAGTAACAGCACGAATAAAGTAAGATTTAAGTTCTTTTTCTTTAAAAACAACACCTATGAAAATCAAAATTCAATATCTTTTAGTAGTAGTCTTTATTTCGAGTGTAGCCTTGGCACAAAAGAAGGACGAGAACATTGGAACGGAAGTCGTAAACGTAGTGAAACCTTATACGCCAACCATTTCCGACGCTTTTAAAGTGAAAGAAACACCCGCATTGGAAGACGAAGACAATACCAAGAAAGAGCCAATTCAATACACGATTTTTTCCTTTCCAGTGGCATCGACTTTTTCGCCTTCGAAAGGTCGCGCCGCTGGTGTTGACAAATCGAAAGAAGAGCGTTTGTTTAAAAACTACATTACCGCTGGAGCCGGAAATTACTTCAATGCTTTTGGTGAATTGTACTTAACGCAAGATATTGGCGATACCGATTACGCTGCGGCGATGATCAAACATTTGTCGTCTAGCGGCGGTATTAAAGAAGTAGCATTAGACGATCGCTTTATCAATTCTTCTATCGATTTGACTTACGGAAGCAAACAAAAAGACTATTCTTGGACTACCGATTTAGGCTATCAATTTCAGCGTTACTATTGGTATGGTTTGCCAGCTGATTTTGGAGGTGCCTTGCCGTATGAGAATCGACAAGCGTTGTTGAGTAGAATGGATCCCGTACAAACCTATCACAACTTCAATATTGGCGGCCGTTTGCAATTCACCGAAAGTATCTTTGATGGTTTGGCTTTGAAATACGATCGTTTTTGGGATGCGTATGGTTCGGCTGAAAATCGCTTTTATGTGAAACCATCGTTTACTTTTGATGCCTTTCAGAAGAGTATCAAAACAGAAGTGATTGTCGATTATGTTGGTGGCACTTTTGATAAAAATTATCAAGGAGTGACTGCTTTGAAATACGGTTATACCAATTTGGGAATTCATCCTAGTTTTGGGATGCGTAAAGACGATTGGTCTTTTGACATTGGCGCAGCCGTATATTACAGTTTGAATCAAAACGGAAGTAACAAAGCGTATTTTTATCCTAAGTTCTTAGGCTCGTTAAAAGTAGTAGGCGATTTCATGATTTTCTACGTGGGATTGCAAGGCGATTTGCAACAAAACTCGTATCGTGATTTCACGAATGAGAATCCGTATGTTTCACCAACCTTAACCATTATTCCAACAGACAAGCAATATGAAGCTTTGGCGGGATTGAAAGGAAAACTCTCGAATGAGATCAGCTACAATGTAAGAGCGTCTTTGATTAATGAAAAAAACAAAGCTTTATTTGAAGCTCAAGATTACAGCGTTGCTACTTTAGATTATAACAATTTAAAAAACCATTATGTATACGGAAATACTTTTGGAGTTACTTACGATGCGTTACGTACGTTTCAATTGTATGGTGAATTGAAAGCTGATTTTTCTAAAAATTTAGCTGCCGGAATTCACGGAAGTTTTCAAAAATACCAAACCAAAACAGCGTTGGAAGCTTGGAATTTACCCGAAATTAATTTAGGAGCCAATTTAGAGGTAAACATCACGCCAAGATGGTATGCCGGAGCCGATGTGTTTTACGTGGGCGATCGAAAAGACCACCAAACCAATCAAGATAGTTACACCTTAATTCCGGTTGACAATATCAAAACAGTGAAAGGCTATTTCGATGCTAATGCGCATGTGGGATTCAAATACAGCGCCCGACTAACCGGCTTTTTGCGATTGAACAATCTTGGCAATCAAGCCTATCAAAAATGGTTGAATTATCCAGTGCAATCGTTTCAGGTGTTAGTAGGAGCCAATTACAAATTTGATTTTTAAGTTTAACCGCAAGGTTCGCTAAGATTTTCGCAAAGGGCGCCAAGTAAACTAGAGGACCTACCATTAATTAATTCGTGCAATTTGTGTTCAATTAATTTAATACTTAAACATAGCGAACCTTGCGAAAATTTATGCGCTCTTTGCGATAAAAAAACAACGTTTTACCACAAATTAATTCGTGCTAATTCGTGTTTAATAACTCTAACTGCTAAAATTTAGCGCACCTTGCGGTTAAAAAACTATGACACTAAAACAAAAAATACACCAACAGTTTTCCCAATTGCTTCAAGACAAAATTGACGTATTCAAAGACATGATCGCGGCGTTAACGGAAGATGCCAAAAACGATGCGAAAGGTTCTGCCGGTGACAAGCACGAGACCGCTTTGTCGATGATGCATATCGAGCAGGAAAAACTCAATCGGAAACTTAAAGAGTATATGGATCAAAAAGGAATTGTGGACAAAATTGACAGCATGCAAAATTCCACTAAAATCAGTTTGGGTTCTTTAGTGCAAACCAACGGGATGCTTTTGTATGTTTCGACAGCCTTGCCAAAAATCACAATAGAAGAAAAAACAATACTAGCCGTTTCACCACAATCGCCTTTGGGAAGTCAACTTTTAGGAAAGGAAGTAGGATATTCCTTTGAAATTCAAGGCAACAAGTATGTGATAGAAACGATTATTTAATCTTCCGACCTTTAATCATAAACGGCAATTCTATAAAACGGTATCCTAAATAACTGACTAAGACTACTAAAGGCGTCATAGAAAATACGACTATACAGAATTCTTCCGCCGTGTAATTTTTGATTTTTTCGATTCCGATTCCGAAATAAAATACAGTAAACAAGACCATACCGTGAAGTAAATAAGTGCTGTAAGCCATTTCTCCCAGAAATTTTAACGTGCTGTTTTTCAATAGTCCGAAAAGTGAATTTCCTAAAGCAATAAAAGTGAAAATCGAGGCAATAAGGATCTTACAAACAAAATCGGCGGAGGTTTCAAATTGCGGAATTAAAAACAAGCACCCCACAATCAATATACTCGCAGAGTTGCTTTTTACCCATTCGGGAATCGATTTGTATTTAAGTAATAAAGGAGCAATAGCACCACCGGCAAACGATAAAAGATGTTCTAATTTTATTCCGTGGACAATGCAAAATCCGGTAACAAATACAAAGCTAAGGCCAAGGTAAAACCGACTTGGTTTTACTTTTAAAATTAATAAGGATAGTAAAGGCAAACTAAAATAAAACCACCATTCTAAGGGCAATGACCAAATTACCCCCGCATTGACGAGATAAGTTAAATCGGTGTTGTTTATTTTAGGAGCCGTGGTGATGGTAAAAACGCCCCAATGGAAAAGTGAGGCTAAAAATTCTAGGAAAGACGTTTGGAATTGCCAATGGGTAGCAGCAAAAACCAGGATAAAAAGAAAAACCAACGAAATGTAATACATCGGCGTTAATCGGTACCATCTGGAGATGAAAAACCGCCTCCAATTGAATTCCGAGTTGCTGCTAGTGTTCAGCAATTTGGTTACAAATAAAAAGCTCGTAATCATGAAAAACAACGAGACACTACTTTGTCCAAATTGATTGTACAGATTTGACTTGGGAGCTTCCCAATTTTCAATTTTGAGGTATTGATGCCAGATACTCGCATGATGAATGAAAACCCCCAAAGCTAAAAAACCCCTTAAGCCATCAATCGTTTCATACCGTCCTGCTTCGGATTTTGATGGAAAAACTAGGTGGATCAAATAGCCTGATAGAAAAGCGATTGCAAAGATTACTATGGCAAAAAGTGGATTTAGTGGTGTCATAAATAAAAACTAGGGTTGAGGTTTCTTAAAAATCAAAACATAAATACCTTGATTTTTAAATTGTTTGATGATTTGATATTTTGAAGTTAACTTATCGTAGGTTTCGTCATCAATATTAAACAAATTAGAATAAAAAACATACGTACTTTTCCCATCATAGGCATTGAAATTTCGGGAATCGTTATTCAAATCTATAAAATCGATTACCGCTACATTTGGAAAAAAAGTGGTTACTTCTTTAAAATTAATTTTTTCTTGATCTAAGTATTGAATGGCTTGGTGTCGTAGCTTGAAATAGGGTAAATGTGCCAAAGAAGCGTCGGAGCCTTTGGCAATTTTTGGAGGATATATCCAACAATTTCCGGTGAGCAAGATTAAGATGATACCCGATGCCATACCATATTTTGCTCTTTCAGCAATCTTCGCCGAAAATATTAGGGAAGCGCAAAGCAAAGCAACTATCAAATAGATGGGGAGTAAATACCGAGGTGCTAATAAATTTTTTGCCCACAACATATTCATAGGAAGTACAACCAAAATGCCAATGGTGAACCAAAGGAGCAACTTCGTGGTTTTAGTTAGGGCAATCTTATTTTTATAAACGACCACTAATAGTACTAAAACCAGCCAAATTCCGATTCTTCCAAAATCAAGTAGACGCCAGCCATACATTCCGATATTGAAAATAAAACCTTTAAAATCGACGCTTTCAAAACAATCGGCCCAAGGAGAATTTTGATGATAGCCAATCCAACCTTTCACCCAATAATGATACGAATTATAACTAAGGAAAAGCAACAAAGCAGGAATGTAAAGAACACTTCTTTGCAACAAACGAATCCAAAGAACTTTGGCATTTTTTACAAAGGAAACATTACAATGCAAATCCAAACCTAATAAGCAAATAGAAAGCATCATGCCGCGCATGCTCGTTAAAAAAAGGAAAAAGAGGCTACAAGTTAATAGTGCTTTCTGATTCTTTATTACCGAATTAAAACCAAGAAGGAAAAAGAAGACCAAAGGAACATCGGGAGAAACTAATGTCATTTGACTCAGTAGTGTCGGGTCGGAAAGTAGTAGCAGTAAGCCAAGACCAGTGAATTTTGGATCTAAAAATCGAATGCAGCACTGGTATAGTTGGACTACAATTCCAATAACAAAAGGCAGCATTGCCAAGTGGCTGTTTAGAAGGTTTCTGCCAAAAAACTTCCAAACCCAAGCTAAGTACATTCCGAATCCAGGGATGTGACCACTGTCAATACTATCTGGTAATAAGATATGCGAAAAGTTTGTATTCAAAAAGTAGGTGGCATGCTCTGAACCCAGTTGAACGGTATCCCAAAAAAAGCCATTGTGAAGATTCATCAAAAACAAAACGCCCACCATCAATAAGCTGAGTAGAATAAAAAAAGTATTTTGCGTTTTGAAGTTCATAGCCATTTGGAGATGTTAATTTTTAAACAAAGCAATAGAAACGTTCCATTTTTTGGCTAAGAAATATTGAAAAGAAGTTTTTAAAACGCCCAAACCATAGGTAGTACTTCGTTTAAAATTGATTGACGACGCTTCTTCAAAATATTTAGTAGGACACGTGATTTCAGCAATTTCGAATCCATTAAAAAAGATTTGTGCCAAAAACTGATTGTCGAAAATAAAATCATCCGAATTGGAATTGTAATCGATTCGTTCTAAAACGTCCCGACCGTAGGCTCGATACCCCGTGTGGTATTCGGAAAGTTTTTGATTCATTAGAATGTTTTGTGTCAGTGTTAAGAAGCGATTGGCTACATATTTATACAACGGCATGCCGCCTTTGAGAGCTCCTTTTCCTAAAATTCGGGAACCAATGACTACCGGATACACTTCATTTGCAATCAAATAACTCATCGAATGAATCAGCTTCGGGGTGTATTGGTAATCGGGATGCAGCATGATAATGATATCGCCACCCAGCTCCAACGCTTTATTGTAACAAGTTTTTTGATTGCCGCCATACCCCAAATTCACATCGTGTTTGATGATGTGTTTGATTCCGGCCGCCTGCGCTACTTCGAGTGTTGCATCGGGGCTTGTCGTCGACTAAAATGACGTCGTCTACGATATCAAATGGAATTTCGTGGTAGGTTTTTAAAAGCGTCAATTCTGCTTTATAGGCGGGAAGCACTACTATTATTTTTTTGTTGAGTATCATAAAATGGATTTGAGAAGTCAATAGGACTGGAATTGGCAGTTTGTCCAAAAAATGCAGGTAGTGACGATTAGCAAAAAAAGAATTTTCTCATGGTTTTAAAATTTAATTAATGGTCTACAAAACTATTTTTTTAACAAATAAGGGGTTAATTAAATTGAAATTTTATTGATAAATTAAGTTATCTTTTTTGTAATCGATACCTTCAATTTTAAACAAATCTAATATACTTTGAAAAAAGAAATCTAACGCTATTTTTTTAGAACGGTTGGCTTGCAATTGGGTAATGACTGTTGGATTTTTTTCTTTAAATTTATCAGAATACCATAGTATTAATGCTGGATTCATCAATTCTTTATCTGATTGTGCATGGAGCCACAACCCGTTTTTACCCAACATTTCCCCATGATCAGAAAGGTAAATCAATAGTGTATTTGAATTTTCTTTCTCCACCAGTTTTATAGTTTCATTAATAAAATAATCTAAATACATTAAGGTATTGTCATACGAATTTATCATTTCTTGTTTTGAATTTGAAGGAATATGTTTGCTTTCTATAACAGGTTTAAATTTCCTAAAGGAGTCGGGGTATCTTGTTTCATACCACCAGTGACTTCCTATCATGTGAAGCGTTGTGAATTGTTTTTTGGTTGGATTAAAAACCGTTTTAAAAACGGGTAGTAACTGTATATCATAATCTTTTTGAAAACTCAATTCACTATGCAAAGGATCAATTATAGTATTAAATCGGGACTGTTTTATGAAGATTTCATAGCTGTTTTCTGGAGTTTGATTTCCGATCCAATTCGTTTCGATATTCGCATGATTTAATATTTCTATTAAAGAATATTTAGGTTTACTATAATCATCAGAAAGCGAAGCATTAGTTAAAATTTGAGGCACACTTAAAGCGGTACAAGTATTCGTAGTAAAGGTGTTGGGGAAGCTTATTAAATTTTTTCTTTTGGATAAAAATGGATTTGTATTTCTAGGATAGCCATTGAGTTGCAAATGATCTGCTCTAACACTCTCTCCAAGAATAAAAACAATATTTAAACTATCATTAGCAGATTTTAAAGTAGTTGTAATTGGCTTTAACAGTAATTGGTTTTGATTGAAATAGTCTCTAGTAGATGCCACTAAATTGAAAGGCAACCGTCTGTTAAAAATCCCCATTTTAATAAACTCAAAAGAGGGATATATAAGAACACCTACTATTGCAAAATAGAGTAAAGGCGATTTTAATGGGTTAATTGTAATTTTATTTCGAAAATGGATAATAAACAGCGCAAAAAGCAGCGCAAAAAATAGAAAAAGTAGAAAGGGGAAGGTAATTAAATCAGTTATAATATCAGATTTTGTTCCCATAGAAACCTGTATGATATTTTTAGTAATAGCAATGTCTTGAATGTAAACCCAATAGGATGCAGTTGCGAAAACAATAAATACAAATGGGAAAACAATACTAAAAAAGAGTCTATTAATACTCAAAAAATAAAGAAAACCAAAAACTGAAAATTGGATCAGTATTAATTGCAATAAGTATAAAAAATGATCCGAATAGCCAATCAATGGAATATGAATAAAGGAAGCAAATGTGACAAATGCCGCAAACACAAAATTTAAAAACAAATGAAAAAATAGTTGCGTTTTATATTTTTTTAAAACCTCCATTTAAAATTGGGATGTATTTGTTTATAAAGAAAAATCCTGGAACCATCAATAGAATTTGAAGGATTGAATATAAAAATCGATTCAATTCTGTAAAATGAAATTCTGTTTGATGAAAGAGTATCATCAGCATAAATTTGATAAATGTCATTACGACTAGTTGTAAAGCGAGTATGGTTAATGAGAATTTTCCAATGAATTGTAAAAACTTAAAAACAGGAAATGCTTTGAAAAAAAACAGGACAAACAAACTTCCAGAAATCCCGTTGAGAATAAAGTACAATTCGTTCCCATAATGGGCTCTATACATGTCTATTTTGATATTGGAGTTATAGAAAAATAAATTAAACAATCCCATGACGATTAGAATAATAATGGCGTTTTTTTTGGAAACATTGGAGATTTTTTTAAAAAAATAAAAACCAAAAGAATAAAAAAGCAATGCCACCATAGCAATGTTGATACTCCAAGGTAAAATAAAATCATACATCCGAATAGATATAAAACCTAACAACGCGACTACCATTAAAACAATAGCGGTTAGAGTAGTTTTTTTTATTTTTTTTATAAAATGAAATAATAAAAAAGTACAGAAAATAGCGGGTAAAAACCAAACAGGGATGCACCAATCCATATACTCTCTATCACCTTGGGCATAAAAAATACCAATAAAATTTTTAACTGGGGATAAGTTTAATTTCACGTTATCTCCATAATTTCGAGATAGAAAAAACCAAAAAAAGTATAAGCAAAAACTCCAAATAAAATAGGGAACTATAATCGATTGAAATCTCTTTTTAATACTATCAAAAGTTGAAATGCTAGGGTGGAAAAACCCCGCAATCATTATAAATAAAGGCATGTGAAAACTATAAATGTATTTCTCACATATCGGAAAATTATGACCGTAAACCACTAAGAATATGGTAAAACCTTTCACTTGATCCACCCAGTCTAATCTTTGAATAATTGTATTGTCCTTTCTTGACAGGGATTCAGCGTTCATAAAATAGTTTGGTTTTATTAAAATACCTAGTACAAATATAGAGTTCTGTTTTAATAAACAGAGAATACACTTTTTAAATTCCCAAATGATTTAAATAATTCAAAGGGTTAGGTGCCTTAAATAAATTCAAAGCTATTCTTACGAAATGATACCAAAAAAGAATTATTTATTTCTATTAAGTTTCATATATGTCTTTTTTTATTATATTTTATTATAAAATTTAACCATTTTAATCTTTTAATATTATAATTTGTAATTGTATCCACATATTTGTATCCAATTTATAACAATAAATTTACAATTATGTGTGGAATAGTATGTGCCTTCAATCTCAAACAAAAATCAGAAACCTTACGGCCTCAAGTCTTAGAAATGGCGAAAATTATTCGGCACCGCGGACCCGATTGGAGCGGAATCTATAGCAACGACAAAGCCATTTTAGCCCACGAACGTTTAGCCATTGTCGACCCAGCTTCCGGAAAGCAACCCTTGTTCAGTTCCGATGGGAAATTGGTTTTGGCTGCGAATGGCGAAATATACAACCACCGTGATTTAAGAAAACAATTCGATGGGAAATACACCTTTCAAACGGAAAGCGATTGCGAAGTAATTTTAGCATTATACAAAGAAAAAGGAGTGCATTTCATAGACGAGATGAACGGTATTTTTGGATTTGCGATTTACGATGTTGAAAAAGATGAATATTTCATCGCTCGCGATCACATGGGAATCATTCCTTTATACATTGGCTGGGATCAAAACGGGACTTTTTATGTGGCTTCCGAATTGAAAGCATTGGAAGGCTATTGCACCAAAATTCAATTGTTTCCGCCGGGACATTATATGTCGAGTAAAGACGGTGAGTTTGTGCAATGGTACCAAAGAGAATGGACCGATTATGATGCGGTGAAAGACAATGAAACCAGCATCCAAGCGATAAAAGTAGCCTTAGAAGCCGCAGTACACCGCCAACTCATGAGCGATGTGCCTTACGGCGTTTTGCTTTCGGGCGGATTAGATTCCTCGATTACTTCGGCAGTAGCCAAAAAATACGCGCAAAAACGAATAGAATCAGGGGATGTTGCCGATGCTTGGTACCCTCAATTGCACTCGTTTTCGGTAGGATTAGAAGGTTCTCCCGATTTGGCTGCCGCTAGAGTTGTAGCCGATCATATTGGCACCATTCACCACGAAATTAAATTCACCATTCAAGAGGGTTTGGATGCGATTCGCGATGTGATTTACAACCTTGAAACCTA
>CALPUN020000085.1 GCA_943326765.2 Bifidobacterium breve
CAACAAATCTAATTAAAAGTTTTCAATTTGCAAACTTAATTCAAGGTTAATTGAAATTATTGGTAAATAATGGTACATCCGCCAACACTTGCTAAAACTTATGGCTAGTTTTTCGGTATTATGTTCGTTTAGTTTTCATAACTTCGCTTCCTACTAATGGAAAAAATAAAGTTCCATTAGCTGCTATGATATCTATCAGCGGAACGTTGACAGAGATTGCCACGAACCGAAAAACAGAAAAATAAAAAACAGAAAATCTATTAAAAAATGAAAAAAAAAATTACAATTATATTATTGTGTGGCTATCTTACGGTTTTTTCACAAAATGGAGCACCTGCAAATCCATATTATAATGGATTCGATTGGAATCAATCAGGAAACACTTTAAGAGATGCTTTAGCAACAAAAATTACTACAACACATACCAATTTGTTAGAATATTTTGAAACCGAAAATGCGCTACAAATTGTTGATAGAGTTCCAAATGATGTTATGAATGTGTTTTTAGTGTACGGATATAGTAATGATGTTTGTACCTATACTAACGAAACCAATTATGGCACTTTTGCAAATTGGACCGAACACAGAAAAAGACACCGAGAAGCAGACCAACCAGCAGCTGTGTCACCAAATCAACCAATAACAGAATGTGTTTGGAACAGAGAACACGTTTATGCGCTAAGTCTTGGAACACCAGATTTAGTTACTAGTGCACCTGGCCCAGGAACTGATGCCCATCATGTTCGAACAGCAGATGTTGACAGAAATGCTTTAAGAGGAAGTAGAAAATTTACCAGCGGCTCAGGAAATTCAGGTGTTGTTGGTTCTAATTGGTATCCTGGTGACGAATGGAAAGGTGATGTTGCTAGAATGATGATGTATATGTATTTACGGTATCCTACGCAATGCAAACCAACAGGTGTAGGTACAGGTTCAGTTGTTTCAACAGATTCTAATATGTTACAATTATTTTTGCAATGGAATGCAGAAGACCCAGTTTCTCAATATGAAGATAATCGAAATACATACTTAGGAAACGCTTCTAATATATACGGACAAGGAAATAGAAATCCATTTATTGACAATCCATATTTAGCAACTAGAATTTGGGGTGGAACAGTAGCACAAAATAGATGGCCGGCAGTTTATTTAGGAACAAATAGTTTTGATTATGTAAATTCAGTTTCAATTTATCCAAATCCTTCTACTAATGAAAATATAAATATATCTTCAAGTGTTGAATGGAATGAAATAAAAATTTATAACGTAAATGGACAATTAGCAAAAAGCATAAATAAACCAATTTTTATAGATAATGAACTTCAAATAAATAATTTAAATAAAGGCTTTTACTTTGCGATTTTTTTAAATGATACTGTTAGTTTAACAAAAAAACTAATCATAAACTAACATCCAAATAAGTAACCAACTGACAACAGTGCATAAAACTTTATTGCTAAGTTTTCCTTAAGTTGTGCGCTTTTATTTCAATTTTCGCTTGGTGCAAGTGGATAAAAATCAGTTTCTTAGCCGCGACCGTCGTCTGGCGGCGGAACTTTTCCAGATACCTTGCTCGATTAACCACTAAATTAAATAGAGGAAATCAAACAAAAATATATAGGGAGAAAACAATAAAAGTGTGATTTATAATTAAAAACTATTTAAATCTATGAATTTGAATAATTCTTATAACTTTTCACAATGAAAAAAAAATATTTCAAAATAACCTTACTTCTTTTAATTCTAATTGCCATAGTATCGTGTTCTAAAGAAGAAACCGAAACATCAAAACAAATGGCGGCACGACCTACTGTGCTAATTAATTCAGGCGATGTAAGAATCGGAACACAAATATGGATGATTAAAAATCTAAATGTAAGTCGCTATAGAAATGGCGACCCAATTCCGCAAATGACCGATGAAACCCAATGGGCAAACCTTATGACAGGGGCTTGGTGTTATTATAACAACGAATCCTCAAAAGGAATTATTTATGGGAAATTATACAATTGGTATGCGATAAATGACCCACGCGGATTATGCCCTACGGGCTATCATATACCAACTGATGCTGAGTGGACAGTTTTGACCACTTTCTTGGGAGGAGAAGTTGTTGCTGGTGGCAAAATGAAAGCTTTGACTTCTTGGTTTAGTCCAAACAATGAGGCCACAAATAGTAGCGGTTTTACAGGTCTTGCCGGTGGTTGTCGAAACGACATGGGAATATTCAGTGGCATTTACAACAATGGTACGTGGTGGAGTTCTTCGGAGTACGTTCCCTCTTATGCCTATTCTCGTTCACTAAGTTTCTATTATGGTAACGCTTACCAATACATTTATGGTAAGACCAATGGTTTTTCGGTGCGCTGTCTAAAAGATTAGAAGCTATTTAATTATTTGATAGCCGGTTGTCTGGTTCTTTTATATTTTAAGAAATGAAGCTTCATTTGGATTTACAAGTTCATAGACGTAACCACAATATTGGCAATTAATTACTAAATATAGGCATCTGAAAATGCATACTAATTCTCATGGCTAAGTTTTCGGTAAATTGTTCATTTTTTTCTTAAATTCGTTTCTCTAAAATAGAGAAAACTCAGTCGTCATGTCGCTACGAGTTCTAGTATTGGAACGTTATAGCACTAGGGAATTATACTTGTAATGAAAGTACTGATCTAACGCTTTTAATTAAACACAAAAGACTAAAAAAAATGAAAAAATTCATGCTTGATATCCGATTAGAAGGATTGGACAACGAAACTAGAATGAAACTTCTACCAAGAGAA
This sequence comes from Bifidobacterium breve, assembly GCA_943326765.2. Taxonomy (GTDB): domain Bacteria; phylum Bacteroidota; class Bacteroidia; order Flavobacteriales; family Flavobacteriaceae; genus Flavobacterium. The sequence goes on from CALPUN020000085.1 coordinate 2,787, forward strand.
CAGGAGGTTGTAAAAGAGTTGGAACAAAATGGGACTATTGTAGATTCCTTTATTAAACTCGATATGTCTGGAATTCTTATTGTGATGTTGGCGAAAGATTCTGAAGATGTGCTTTCAATACTTTCAACTTTGCCCTATTACCCGTATATGAAAATTGAAATTATTCCTGTGAGAGTGGTTAACAGCATTAATCAATAACACTGGCTATAACAGCATGTTTGTTGACAAAGAAACATTGAGATTTTAAAAATACTATTATGACCGAAAGAGCAAATATTATAGAAATAAATTTATTAGAAATGGCATCGCAGGCAACGCAATAAGTGGCTTTCTAATTTATAATGCAATAACTGCAGCCAAAACTTTTAGCTTGATATTAATTATTTTAATGCTTCAAAACAATAATACAGCCGCTAACCGCAATCGCTAGCTTTTTGGTAAATGGTTCGTTTTATTTTCCTATTTTTGTTTCTCATAATGGAAAAAACTCAGCAAATAATCTCCAAACGCATCTAAATCTTTATGTTGACAGTCAGTTTTAAAATGAGATGCATGAAAAAAAACTTTATTATTATGACTTGTATTTTTTGTTTTTGTGTTAATGCACAAAACAAAAATGTTTTTGATATTGCTAGAAAAGGGACTCTAAATGAAATACAAAAACTTAACAAATCAAATCCAAATTTAATCAACTCTGTTGATGAAAATAAATCAAATCCACTAATTTTGGCTTGTTATAGAGGAAATGTTGAAGTTGCAAAATTCTTGATTAAGAATGTAAAAGACATCAATTATAGTTCCGATATGGGAACTGCATTAATGGCTTCGACTTACAAAAACCAAACTGAATTAGTACAATTATTACTTGAAAGCAAAGCAAACCCAAATACAACCGATGTAAATGGAACCACAGCGATGTTACTTGCTGTACAATTTCAAAACATAGAATTAGTCAAATTATTATTAAAATTTAATGCTGACAAAACAATTAAAGATAATAAAGGAAAAACAGCTTTTGAATATGCTGTTTTTTCAGAAAACGAAGAATTAATTAACCTCTTAAAATAAATAAATAAATATGAAAAAAATTACTCTTATAGTATTACTAATGACCAGCGCTATTGGTTTTTCTCAACAAAAAACAACCGGAGATGTTACTTTGTCAACCAATATGACTGTAAACTTAACATTAGACAATACTACACAAAAAGCAACTTTGGTCTTTACGGGTCCTTCTGATAGATGGTTTGCACTACAATTTGGAGCTTTTGCAGTTGGAGACGGCATGGCCGCTGGAAAAGATTTTGTATACGCAAACGGCACAACATTAATTGATGGGAATATGGTAGATGTTGGAGTAACACCAAATACGGATGCAATCCAAAATTGGACAGTAACATCAAATACAATAACATCCGGAATTAGAACCCTAACTGCACAACGAAATTTATCTACCGGGGACGTCAATGATTACACTTTTAATTATGCAAACTCAACAATAGATTTTGCTTGGGCTAGAAGAGGAAATGCGGGCTATACGCTAAACAGCCACGGAGCTACAAATCGTAATTATGTGTTAAGTGTTCCACTTTCACCAACTATGATGGTTGAAGATTTTTCATTGAAAACATCTTCAATTTATCCAAATCCTTCAAATGGAAGTTTTAGCATCGAAACAAAAACAAGTTTAGATAAAATAAATGTATATTCCCAAACAGGTGCTTTTATAAAAACTATCGAGATAAATTATCAATCTAATAAAGTTGATGTAAACTTAAAGAATTTGCAGAAAGGAATTTATTTAATCGAATTACAAAACAAAACAGAAAAAACTTGGAAAAAAGTTATTATTGAATAAATCCGAAAATAAAAACGATCTGAAAAGAATAGTCTGAAACATGGCGGGGTTTTGACTTAATGTAAAGTTGGTTTTGCACTGGGATAGTCACTAACCTAACGTATAGGTTTGCTTAAGCCTACGCATCTCAAATGGCGAAATGTTACCGAAAATGGCTTCCGAAATCCCAAAAAATGTACGTTTGAAAAATAATTAATTTCAATTTATACAAAATTATGACTATTCTATTTTTGTTCTTATCCGTTGTTGCTTTTGTATTCAAATTTTTTCCTCCAAAAAAAATAAATTATTTATATGGATACCGAACTTCAAGCTCCATGAAAAATATTGAAAATTGGAATTTGGCCAATAAATATTCTTCAAATTTAATGTTGACCTCAATGTTGTTCCTTTTATTTGTTTCCTATATTTTTGATTTATTAGATTTTGAAGCTAAAAATTGGCTTATCGGTTTATTAATCTTGTCATTTGCGATAATGTTTTTTTTGACTGAAAAGAAAATTAAACAGAATGAAGTTTCGAAATAATAGTATGAAATTATACTTAATACCACTTCCGGTAACAGCATCTTATTTTTACAGCTAAGTATTGTCTGAGATATAGGTTTCTTTTTCATAACTTGGCCCGACTAACGTAAAAAACTATTGCCAAAAGCCGCGACTTCTGTAGCGGTAAAACGTTAACAGACCTTGCGGAACACCTGCTGAAAAACAAGAACTATAAAAGAATAAATAGATGATAAAAAAAATAGTACTCCTTTCATTAATTACTTTACAATCTATTTCTTGGTCACAAAATCATCGCTATACCACCACTCTATTTCCTTCTTCTACTCCTATTAATAATGTGGTTTATGGAACTGCACCTGCCATAAATGGTCCATTATACACAGTTGAATCAAGCACCACTCCTCAAAATTTAATAATGGACATTTATCAACCAACGGGAGATCCTTTTACGCTACGCCCTGCCGTTATATTGGCTCATTCTGGAGCGTTCTTATTAGGAAATCGAAATGTTGATGATATGAAAGCACTCTGTGACACCTTGTCTAGAAAAGGATATGTAACAGCAACTATTGATTATCGTTTAGGATTTAGTTTAATAGACAATACTACTTTCGTAGATAATACTGAATTACACTCAACGCGAGCGGTATATAGAGCAATACAAGATGGTAGAACAGCTGTGCGCTTTTTAAGAGCCAATGCGGCTCTATACGGTATCGACCCAACTAAGATTTATTTTATTGGAAGTAGTGCTGGAAGTTTTATTGCGTTGCATTCCATTTATTTAGACGAGGCTTCTGAAATTCCTTCACAAGCAGGAATGATAAATTACACCAATATTACTCCTCCTTTTTCGCATACAGCTCCTAGTTTAGGATCACTTGATATTGGAAACAATCTAGCTTTTAATGGCAAACCCGATGCTGTTGTTTCTATGTGGGGTGCCATTCAAAGTACTAATTTAATAACTGCAAACAATACCACTCCTGTTTTATTAATTCATGGAGAAGCCGATCCGTATGTTAATTTTAATACCGGAAGTCCGTTTGGGTATACTTCCCTTCAGCAAGCCGATGGCAGCAATACTATCAATACCAAATTAGATGCTTTAGGATTTACCAACAAAGAAACCTATTTTGTTCCTGGGCAAGTTCATGAGTTTTACGGAACCACCAATGGTACTTGGAACAATGGTACTGGAGGAAATGCATACTTGCCAATAATAACAAACCGAATAACACAGTTTTTGTGGAAAAGACACAAACCAATAGCCGATTATAATTGGACATCTAATTTACTTTCAACTTCATTTACGGATACAAGTACGGGTAGTTTAGCCTGGTGGTGGGATTTTGGAGATGGTACCTTTAGCAATGAACAAAATCCAACGCATCTATATGCAACAACCAATAATTATCAAGTGAAATTATATATTGAAAACGACATCAAAAGCTGGGATGAAATAACAAAATCTGTGGTGGTTTCAAACCTCGCTACCAATCAAAATAATGTTACTAGTTTTTCAATTACGCCCAACCCAACTAAAGCGGATATACAGATAAATTGGAACCATAATTACACCAACGTAAAATATCAAATTTATGATGTTATGGGCAAATTAGTTTCTGAAAAACAAATGCTAACTAAAGGAGAAACAATTTCTTTAAGTTCATTACATTATGGATTGTACTTTTTAAAAGTTTCAACTGAAAACAGTATTCAAACAATAAAAATTGTAAAGCAATAATTAAATCTTACCATAAGCAACAATCTGCCAACAGGCGTTACACGCTATTGCTATGTTATTAATGAATTAAACTTTTTATATTAATTTCGTTTCTCGGTAACGAAAAAAACTAGGTTCTCCAGCCGACACGAAGTCAGTTTCTGGAAATATTGGGAATCATTTTGAATGGGTACTCAATATCTCTAGACTTTCCGCTAATCGAACTTCAAAAGGATACCCTTCCCTTCAATTAATGCCTGAATTATAAACTGATGAAGATTAACCACTAACTAGAGTTGCTTCCGGAAACACCATTTCGTTTTCAGAGAAATCCAAAATTTCGGCGCTAGAAACATACTTTGTAATTTCGTCAATGCCTTTACTCAAGCGAAGTTCTGTTGAATATTTTCGGCTATTGGCTAAAACCAAACCTTCTTTAGACAATCTGAAATAGTATTTACCGCCGGTGCTTTTAATTCTGGTAAAAGCAAATAATTCTAAGTTTTCGCGAATGGCAGCAATCATCAATTCGCAATCTGATTTATGCTTACAGTTGATACTGGTAAAAATAGTATGGCCTTTTCTTGACGCAAAAATAAACTTGTACTCACCGTTAAACCGCTTGCTGATTACAAACATCCCCATACTTTTTACTTCCTCTTTATTTTATTAATTGAATCAAAATTGTTGTTTTGTTGAAATCATTCCCTTCATTATACTGTTCCAAATCTAAACAAAAGGAAAGTGAATTAAAGCCGCGCTTTATTGCAAAGTGGAAATAGTTATTAAGAAAATGAAATTACTTTCCTTAATTTTTAGGGTAATAATTTACAAATCAGAAAAGTACCCTTGGAAAATAATGCTAATAAAAACTTTGAATTGAGTAAAAAATAAGAGCCGGACTAATGAACCGACTCTTCTTTCTTTAGAGTAGTGTTCTGATTTACATCCGCAAATTTTACAGGATGTTTTGGTAAGATTTTGAGTAGAAGTAGCACTTCGTCAATTGGTTTGTCCTGGCATAAGTAGCATATCCGCCGCCTAATCGATGGGAAAACAAATCCAATAAAAACTCCATTACACTCATTTGATAGGCAGAAGTAATCAAAAAATAAAAAATGAAACCGATTTTATGTTAAGAAAAAAAACCGGCAGAGAGCGCCATTGGTTATTTTGGTATGAGAATATCATCAAATAATGTACATTAAATTTCAGATAAAGTTTCTTTAATTTCATAACTTCGCTTTCAAAATATACTCTAAGAGATGATTTTTTCGAAAGAGAATTATAGCAAAGTGGCTTCAATTATATTATTCTTTTGGTTGCAAAAAATTGTGGTTACCAACTTAGTAGAAGCTTCTAGTTTTTTTCCCAATCAACGTTCCAAGCAAAACGCTCTTACTTAATAAACATCTTAACTTTACCATCATACTATTAGATCTATGAAATCACTACTATTACTACTTCTAATCGGACTGTACCCCGCTTACTTACAACAAGATACTGCCAAATGTGTGGGAACTTACAAGGTCGTTTATGACAAAGGCCAACAAGGTTATGAAATTACATTTTCGGATAGCACTTTCGTTCAAAAAATGCCGGACGCCATAACTTACAAAGGAAAAATTAAATACGAAAAATTTAAAGTACTCCTTCGAAAAAGCACTGATGAAAATCCCATTGAAATTGATAAACGCGAAATAAATAAAGACACGATTAAATTTGCAACCAAGAGCAATCGCGATCTTTCCTTGACCGTGAATCGAGGGAAAATGTATAAGCTAAAATAAGCACCCCCGTTTGTATTTTAAAACTTAACATTGCAGCATTCATTCAATTCGTATCTTTGTTTCCATTTCATAAAAAACCAAAAAACACATGCAACACCTTATAGACCGCTTTATCAGTTATGTTACTATCGATACCGAATCGGATCCGAACTCCACTACCACACCAAGTACCAAAAAACAATTAGTCTTAGCCAAATTATTGGTAAAAGAGCTTAAAGACATTGGAATGACCGATGTAACTATTGACAAAAATGGTTATGTTATGGCAACATTGCCCAGCACTATTGATTATGAAGTTCCTACCATTGGTTTTGTATCGCACTATGATACGACTCCTGATTTTACAGGTGCCAATGTAAAACCACAGATTGTAGAAAATTACGACGGAAGCGATATTGTTCTTAATGCCGAAAAAAATATCATTTTGTCTCCAAAATATTTCAAAGATTTATTGCAATATAAAGGGCAAACATTAATTACGACAGACGGATTAACGTTATTAGGTGCTGACGATAAAGCGGGATTAACCGAAATAATTTCAGCCATGGAATATATGATTCAAAATCCTGAAATCAAACACGGAAAAATTAGAGTTGGTTTTACTCCAGATGAAGAAATTGGTCGTGGTGCCGATTTGTTTGACGTTGAAAAATTTGATGCCGCTTGGGCTTATACTATGGACGGAAGTCAAATAGGGGAACTCGAATACGAGAACTTTAATGCTGCCGGAGCAAAAATAACCTTCAAAGGAAAAAGCGTTCATCCAGGTTATGCCAAAGGAAAAATGATTAACTCCATGCTGATCGCCAATGATTTCATCAATGCGTTACCCAAAAAAGAAGTTCCACAGGAAACTAAAGGATACCAAGGATTTTTTCATGTGCATCATTTGACCGGAAGTATTGAAGAAACCGTTTTGGAAATAATTATTCGCGATCACGATGCCAAGAAATTTAAAAAACGCAAAGACTTGATTCATGATATTACCAAAAAAATAAATAAGAAATTTGCCAAACAATTTGGGGAAGATATCGTAATTACCGAAATCAAAGACCAATATTACAACATGAAAGAAAAGGTACAACCTGTAATGTTCATTGTTGATTTGGCTGAAAAAGCAATGAAAGATTTGGGCATCAAACCCATTATCAAACCTATTCGTGGGGGAACAGACGGTTGTCGCTTGTCTTATATGGGATTACCTTGTCCGAATATCTTTGCTGGCGGACATAACTTTCATGGCAAATACGAATACGTTCCGGTAGAAAGCATGAAAAAGCGGTGGATGTTATCATCAAAATTGCTGAATTAACCGCCACAACTGATTTTACTAAAAAAAATAAA
>CALPUN020000086.1 GCA_943326765.2 Bifidobacterium breve
AACGTTCTCCGTTAGTGTGCGCTCTAGATGGTTAGTTCTTTAATTAACTTAAACACAAGTATTATGAGACTGTCTTTTATTTTTGTACTGCCCCTATTTTTTTTGAATTGGTATTCATTAGCGCAACCTATTGTAACTGCGGCTACTTTTACTGATTTTTCGGAAACCTCCTATGATGTACCCGATTTTTCCGGATTTACCGCAGGAGGAGCTGGTGCCAACCAGGTTTGGAATTTTGGATCCGCTGTTATTGATCCTACTACTAGTTATCACCTCAATACAGTGGCAGCAAGCACGGCACCGTATTTTGCTAGTTTTCCTGCTGCCAACTATTGTGTACGCTATTCGGTTACTTTTGAAGGAATGTTGTTTGAAAACTTTATGCTACAACACTTGACCAACAGCGGTTTAGAAGGTTTGGCAATCACCAGCAGTACAATGATTCAGGAAAATTATACTCCGAACACGCATTTTATGCCGTTGCCCTTGCATTTTGGAGATAGCTATGAAGATATTTATCAAAGTACCCTCGATCCCACCCCCCATTCCAGCACCAATACGTATGATGCCTATGGAACCTTGACCACACCTTATGGTACCTTTACCAATGTGGTTCGGGTAAAAAATGTAGAGGATGGTGAAACTAATTACGAATGGTTTCAGTTGAGTCCGTACCGTTTGTTAGTGTCTGCCAATTTTTCGCCAGCAGGTTTTTTTACAGTCTACAATCCAACAGCCTTGGGGATAAACCAACCTGTGGCGGTAGCTTCTAAAATCTCGGTAACTCCCAATCCTGCCACTACCCGTTTAACCTTAAACATGCCCGATGACATGACAATAGATAGCATTCGTATTACCGATTTGTTAGGAAAAACCGTGGCGGTACCAGTAGCTACTGCTTCAGCCATCGACATTTCTAAATTAGCAACTGGAGTGTATGTGCTTCGCGTCGCTTCTGGTGGGGAAAAGTTAGATTGTAAGTTTGTGAAACAGTAGTCAGAATTGTCTGTTGCTATTTAAAAATAGTATAATTCCTAATTTGCAATTTTTAGAATTAATAAATTAAAGTAGGAACTTTTGGGGTCAAACCTCTTAGTTCCTATTTTGCATGCCAAAGATTTATAAATCGCGTGCCTGTAACTCACTAATAAGCACTCCTCATTTGAATGCATCGTAGTTTCTTCCGAAGCGATTCACCACAACTCTTTATAGTGTAAATGCCGTTGTGTTTTTTACTTCTCCAATCATAAACGTACTGTGGGTACTGCCGATGTGTTGTAAGGTGGTGAGTTTTGTTACCATAAACTCGCGGTATTCTTCCATGTTATTGACGCATATTTTTAGGATGTAGTCATAGTCGCCACTAACGTGAAAACACTCCAGTACCTCATCTAGTTTTACTACTTGACTTTCGAAGGTAGTTAAGAAATCTCGGGAATGTTGCAGGAGTTTGATGTGGCAAAAGACCACGAATCCTTTTTGAATTTTGTTTCTATTAAGTAACGCAACGTATTTGGCGATGATGCCTTCGCGCTCTAATTTTTTGATGCGTTCGTATACAGCCGTTACAGAGAGATTTAGTTTGGTTGCTAGTTCTTTAGTGGTTTTTTTACAATCGGATTGAAGGAGGTGGAGGAGTTTGTTATCAATGGTATCCATTTTTGATTTTTGATTTGAGATTTAAGATTTAAATTATCTGGTTATACGGTTATTATTGGATAAAAATAGAAAATATATCTTTTAAATGTTATTTTTTTAGATTTAAAAACTAAATATTACTCTATCTATTGATTAATTATCTTAAAATATTCAATTTTGATATCTATTAAACTGACACCCTATAACTCACAACAGACAACACATGAAAGATTTCAATCCCGCGGATCGCATACAAGACTTGCAATATTTTGGAGAATTTGGTGGTGTAAACCCTTCCATTTCCGATAGTTCTACCTATACTTTTTTATCGGCTAAGACGATGTTTGATACTTTTGAAGGCAATGCGGAAGGCTGCTATTTGTATTCGCGTCACTCCTCACCTAGCAATTTGTATTTAGACCAAGCTTTAGCGGCTATGGAAGGTACCGAATCGGCTAACGTTTCGGCTTCAGGTATGGGCGCTATTACGCCTACTTTGTTGCAATTGTGTGGGCATGGCGATCATATCGTTTCCAGTCGTACTATTTACGGCGGTACTTATGCTTTTTTGAAAAACTTTACGCCGCGTTTTGGTATTGCCACTACGTTTGTAGACATCACCAAACTAGATCTTGTGGAAGCTGCCATTACTAAAAACACAAAAGTGTTGTATTGTGAAACCGTTAGCAATCCGTTGTTAGAAGTCGCCGATATTGAAGGTTTAGCAAAAATAGCTAAGAAACATCATATCAAATTGGTCGTTGACAATACCTTCTCGCCTTTAGCTATTGCTCCTGCAAAATTGGGTGCCGATATTGTAATTCACAGTTTGACGAAATACATTAACGGCAGTAGCGATACAGTCGCTGGGGTGACGTGTGCTTCTAGAGAATTCATTCATAGTTTAAAAGACGTCAATAACGGTGCTAGCATGCTATTGGGTCCGACAATGGATTCCTTGCGCTCCGCGAGTGTGATGAAAAACCTACGCACATTGCATATTCGAATGAAACAACACAGTACCAATGCGCTTTATTTGGCGCAACGCTTTGAGCAAGATGGACTGAAAACGGTTTACCCTGGTTTGAAAAGTCACCCGAGTCATGAAGTCTACAAAAGAATGATGAATCCCGAATACGGCTATGGCGGTATGATGACGGTGGATGTAGGTTCTTTGGAAAAAGCGAACGAATTGATGGAATTGATGCAACAGCGCAATTTGGGCTATTTGGCGGTAAGTTTGGGCTTCTACAAAACCTTGTTTAGTGCACCTGGAACGTCAACCTCGAGCGAAATACCTTTAGACGAACAACACGAGATGGGCTTAACGGATGGATTGATTCGGTTTTCTATTGGTTTGGATAATGATATTGTTCGCACTTACCAAATGATGCGGGCATGTATGGTGGAATTGAAAATTTTGATTTAATATTTTACGGACTTTGAAAATACTATTACATTCGCTATTTAAGATTCTTTCCAATTCAATTTACTATTCTTTCTACTAAAGCCAAAATAAATCACTAAGCCAATTAGCAACCAGCAGGTGAAGTAAATCCAATTCCACACGCTGAGTTCTGCCATCATGTAAAGACAGGAAATCAGCCCTAATAATGGAATTAAAGACAAGTTTTCTTTGAAAGACCATACCGCTAACCCTAGTAATACGATTAGGAAAATCCACATGGGAATTTTGTGTTTGAAGAGGTTGAATCCGCTTTGGAATTTTACATTTTCAGGTATAGGCAATGAATCAATTGTGCTTTTGTATAGGGTTTCGTTTTCTTGGTATTTACTTAGTAGTGCTTCTAAATCGGTAATGGTGGCATCGTTTTCATTTTTAAAAATCAAGAATTCGTAGACGATTTTCGTTTGACTTGGGTCTAAAGTCGTCACAATATCTTCGGGCGAATTGACTTGTTTCTCATTGGTCAAAAAAGCGATGGAGTTTTCTTTATTGTAGGTGAATGCAAACGCCAGTCCAACTAAGAGCAACACTGGTACGATGTATTTAGAATTGATGTAAGGCGTTTTAAATTTCCCTCTCGGAATGTTGGGTTTATTTTGCAAAACTAAGACACCGGCGCAGACCAATACGAAAGCGAAAAGTGTCCCGATACTGCACAAATCAGTTACCATGGTTAGGTTTAAAAACAAAGCCGGGATAGCTACTACGAATCCAGTAACAATAGTAGCGTAAGATGGCGTTTTGTATTTTGGATGTACTTTAGAAAAGCGTTTCGGGAGCAATCCGTCTCGGCTCATACTCATCCAAATTCTGGGTTGCCCCATTTGAAAGACTAGCAAGACACTCGCCATAGCAATGACGGCGCTTACAGCGATGATGCCCGACATCCATTTCAAATTCAATTTATCAAACACAAAGGCTAGTGGGTCACCTACATTTAAATCGGCGTAATTCACCATTCCAGTTAATACCAAAGCAATAACTACATACAAAATTGTACAAATAATAATGGCCCACATCATGCCTCGCGGCAAATCGCGTTGCGGATTTTTACATTCTTCTGCAGTGGTGGAAATCGCATCAAAACCAATATAGGCAAAGAATACCGCAGACACTCCTTTTAACACGCCGCCTACTCCATTGGGAGCAAACGGATGCCAATTGGCAGTGTCCACATAAAATACGCCGACAGCGATTACGAGTAAAATAATGCACAATTTCACAACCACCATTAAGTTGCTGGCGTTGCGGGATTCTTTCATGCCGCGATATACTAGGGCGGTGATGAGAACGATAATGAATAAGGCTGGTAAATCGGCTACAAAATGAAAGCCACCCAATGTAGGTGCGTTTGTCCATGCGGTGTAAGCTGCTTTTAATCCATCGCTCAAATTCTCAAAGGTTTTTCCTCCTTGCATTAAAGCGGAGGCATCTTTATAGCCATTGGAAGCGGTGAGGTAATCCATTTGTACATATTGAGGCAAGTGAACGCCCATGCTGTCGAGCAATCCAGTAAAATAATCGCTCCAGGAAATGGCAACAGTGATATTACCAATCGCATATTCCATAATTAATGCCCAGCCAATAATCCAAGCGATGATCTCGCCAAAGGCTACGTAGGAATAGGTATAAGCACTACCCGAAACAGGTACCATGGATGCGAATTCGGCATAAGCAAACGCGGCAAACCCACACGCTAAGGCAGTAAATAAGAATAAGAAAATGACGGCGGGACCACCATCGGCACTGGCTTTACCAATGGTACTAAAAATTCCGGCTCCCACAATGGCTGCAATTCCGAACGCTGTTAAATCCCTAGTGGTTAGATGTTTTTCAAGTGCCGTATGTCCGTCGGCTTCATTTTTAGCGACTTGTTTTAAAATGTCTTGAACTGTTTTTTTTCGGAATAAATCGATAAATGCCATAGGTTTACTAACTTGTATTGAGTCAAAATGAACATAAAATAGGGAGTGTTTCCAAGAATTGGACTCCAAAAGTGCCAAACAAATATATAAAAGGAAATGAAATAATGAGAAGAATTTAGCAATATAAGTTTTGACAATAAACAAATAGCGAGATATAATGAAACCCGATTGTTGTTATTGAAAAAGATGCGCTAATTTTGCAGCATCTAATAATAATATTAAAACCACAAACATTATGTCATTAGTTGGAAAAAAATTCCCAAGTATTGCCGTTGACGCTATTTCTGAAATGGGCGACAACTTAAAAATCAACATCTTTGAAGAAGCTGTAAACAACAAAAAGAAAGTACTTTTGTTTTGGTATCCTAAAGATTTCACCTTCGTTTGTCCAACAGAATTGCATGCGTTTCAAGTTGCATTGCCTGAATTTGAAAAAAGAAATACCCTTGTAATCGGCGCTTCTTGTGATACTAACGAAGTACATTTTGCTTGGTTGAATACTCCAAAAAACAATGGCGGTATTGAAGGGGTGACCTATCCTATTTTAGCCGATACCAACCGTAATTTAGCCAATATTTTAGGCATTTTAGATATCGAATCTACTAGTTACAGCGAAGAAACGGATTCCGTTATCATCGAAGGTTCTAACGTGACTTATCGTGCTACGTATTTGATTGACGAGGATGGGAAAATTTTCCACGAAAGTGTTAACGACATGCCCTTAGGAAGAAACGTTCACGAATACCTTCGTTTGGTAGATGCCTATACTCACGTTCAAACCAAGGGAGAAGTTTGTCCTGCGAATTGGGAAGAAGGAAAAGAAGCCATGAGCGCCAATAGAAACAGTACTGCCGAATACCTTAGCCTGAAATAATAATACCCTAGCAGGAATAGTCTTTGAAAGTTTTAAAGAATGTTCCTGCTATTGCTTTAAAACATCTAAATTATGTTAATCGAATTAAACGAAGATACGTTACAAGCTGTGATAGCTCAAAATGAAAAAGTAGTGGTACAATTCTCGGCGTCTTGGTGCGGCAATTGCCGAATTATGAAACCAAAATTCAAAAAACTAGCGACTGAAAACGAAGGGATTACTTTTGTATTGGTCGATGCTGAAAACTCTCCTGAGTCACGAAAACTAGCTACTGTTTCTAACTTGCCAACGTTTGCTACTTTTTTGAATGGGAAGTTGGTTGGCGAAACACAAACGAACAAAGCAGAAGTTTTATCGGAATTGGTTGCGGGATTGGTTTAAACGTTGTTGAGTTAAAAAAAATAAAAAATGAAATTACCTGTTATCAAACATTTGTCTCAATTTATTGAGGATAATGATCAAGATTATTTGATTGAAACGATTGAAGTTTTGGAGGCTTTAACTGAAGTTTCTTCCTTGAAAGACGAAGAATTGGATGTGATTGGCGAACTGATTTCCAACCTATACGGAGCTTTGGAAGTCCATAAAATGATAAAAGGTGGCATGGACAAAAAAGCGGCTTTGAATGCTTTTATGAGTCGTGTTTTGGGATCGATAGATCAGTAGTCGTTGCTACTGTAATTCTTAAATTTAGAACTATCTTATTTTTTGAGGTAGTACTTTTTTCTCCACCAAAAAGCTACATTGACTAGCGAAATTAGCGCGGGGACTTCTACTAAAGGTCCGATAACACCCGCAAAAGCTTGACCACTGTTGATTCCGAATACTCCTATGGAAACGGCTATGGCCAATTCAAAATTGTTTCCCGATGCTGTAAACGACAGCGCTATATTGTCTCGGTAACTGGCGCCTAACTTTTTTCCAACAAAAAACATTAAGGTGAACATGATTCCGAAAAAGAAAACTAACGGAACGGCAATTCGAAAGACATCAAACGGAATCGCTATCATCAGCGCTCCTTTTAAACTAAACATAATTACAATCGTAAATAGTAAAGCAATTAAAGTTATTGGAGAAACGAACGGCAACATCTTTTGTTGAAACCATTGCGCTCCCATCCATTTTTTTATAACAAACCTGCTTATGACTGCCGCGGCAAAAGGAATTCCCAAATAAATACCTACCGTTGTTGCAATTTCAGAAATGGTAATGGTAATAGGCAAACCTTTGATTCCAAACCATGGTAGCATGATTTCTAAATAAAAGTAAGCGTAGGCACTGAAAAAAAATACCTGCAACAAACTATTGATACCTACTAAACCCGCCGTTAGCTCGCGGTTACCTTCGGCCAATTCGTTCCAAACCACGACCATAGCAATGCACGGCGCCAGTCCAATAATAAGTAAACCGGTCATGTATTCAGGATACGCTCTTAAGAATAAAATCGAAAGTAAGAACATCAAAAATGGACCAACTATCCAAGTAATAAACAGAGAAGCGAGTAGCAATTTGGGCTTTTGAAACATTTTTGGAATCTTGGTAAAATCAATTTTTAGCAAGGGCGGGTACATCATCAAAATTAACCCAATTGCTAGAGGAATATTTGTGGTACCCGATGAAAAAGAATTAATAAACCCCGACGATTTTGGAAAAAAATACCCAATTCCAACTCCGATTAGCATTGCTAAGAAAATCCAAAGGGTTAAATATTGGTCTAAAAAAGTCAGTCGCTTTTTCATGTTATGGGTTCAAGTGGTTTTCCTGTACAAAATTCTGGCAATACACTTTAATCTGCTCTCGTACTATACGGAATTGTTCCAGTATTTCGGCATCGGTTCCGACTGCTTTCGCCGGATCAGGAAAGTTGTAATGTAAGGAAACTGCTTGGCTTGGAAAAAACGGACAACGCTCTTTGGCATTGTCACAAACCGTAATTACAAAATCAAATGGAATGGTCGTGTATTGGTCGATGTTGTTAGAGGTGTGTGCTGAAATATCGATGCCATCTTCCTTCATGGTAAAAATCGCTTTCGGATTAACGCCATGCGTTTCTATTCCGGCCGAATACACTTTTACTTTTTCCTGACTCACAAAATGGTCTAGATAGCCGTGTGCGATTTGACTGCGGCAACTGTTTCCGGTGCAAAGGACTAAAATGTTTTTCATGATTGCTTCTTTTTAAAATTACAAAAAGTAAAATTTTGAAGGGTACCAAAAGGAGTATGGTGTTCGACTGCTTGACAAGAAACAGCTTCGAAATGATCGGCGAAAGCAGCTTTCAAATCTTCGATAGAATATTGGGTAATTTCCAAACCACTACATTTTAAAGGTCCTATTTCGGAAAAGGTGCCGAGTATCATTTTCCCTTGGAAAGCTACTGCCTTCAAGACAATGATTTTGTAGGCAGCAATTTGAATGGGGTCGACCAAAAAATGAAAACAAGCGCGGTCGTACCATAAATCGAAAGCCATTTCGGGTTTAAAATCCAGTACATCCGACACTATAAACGTTACGGATGTTGCTTTTTTACCCAATCTTTTTTTTGCTCTTGCAATGGCATTTTCAGAAATGTCTAACAAGTGGATATTGGTATAGCCCAACGCCAACAAAGCATCTATAAAATAGCTGTCGCCACCGCCAATATCGATTATTTTTGCATCGAGTGGTAATTCCCATTCGTTAAAAAAATCGATCGACGTTTGAGGATACGGTTGGTGCCAACTGACTTCTTTTTCGGTTTTAGTCGCAAAAACGTTTTCCCAGTGTGATTTATTCCCCATTCTTAACAACAATTAGATTCGGTACTACAGCAAGCGGTTTCTTTGGCTTTCCACTCGCCTATTTTGACTTTCATTTTATCGGCTGGAATACCGCAATGATCTTGCGCTAAGCAAGTTGTTTCGGTTGGTAGTAATTTAAAATTCCCGTTTACAAAGTCTAAACCAAATTTACCAATAGTAGTTTCGGTTTGGTATTCTACTTCTAGTTCTAAATCGGAATCGCCTAACAATGATTTTGATGCTTCGATGATTTTTAAAACTTTGGCAGGTGCTAAGCGATGTTCTAAATCACCCGCAAACCAGACTTGAAAAGTAACTCGTTTTTCTTCTCGGATGGTGTTTCCACAATCGATGAAGTTTTTCGTGAGGAGACCCATTTCGGTAATGTGGAAATGTGCCGGAACAAAAGCTCCGTTAGGCAATTGTATTTGAAACTGCTCCAGCGACTGTAATTCGGTTTTAAATTGAGAAAGTATCATGCTATTTAGGATTAATGATTTACGCTATATGATTTCTGATTAGCAGCATTTGTTTTTTTGGGTGATCGTTAAATGCGAGAAATAGGCTTCGAACTTTTCTAGCTTTTCCGTGTTTAGGCAGTAGCAAATAGCGGTGCCTTCTATGCTTCCTTTAATGATTCCGGCATTTTTTAATTCTTTTAAATGCTGAGAAACGGTAGGTTGTGCCAAGGGCAATTCGTTAACTATATCGCCACAAATACAAGCATCCACCTTCAATAAATACTCAATAATGGCAATGCGTGCCGGATGTGACAAGGCTTTAAAAACTAGCGCCAATTCGTTTTGGTTGTCGGAAAAAAAATCAGATTTAGAAGCGCCCATAGTACTTATATTGTTATATCGCAATATTACGATATAACAATTAACCTACCTAGTAAAAGTTGTTAAAATTTCTAAAACTAATTCTCAAATAAATTTCTTACTTTTGACACTTAAAAATTGAACTCTATGGCAGTTATAACTTTGGGAGGAAATCCTATACATACCAGTGGCGAATTGCCAAAATCGGGTACCAAAGCCCCTCAATTTACGTTAGTAAAAGACGACTTGTCGGTAGTTACCTTGAATGATTTTTCAGGTAGTAAAGTCATAATGAATATTTTTCCAAGTGTTGACACTGGCGTATGTGCCACTTCGGTTCGTAAATTTAACGAACAGGCATCTGGCTTATCCAATACGAAAGTATTGTGTATTTCAAGAGATTTACCTTTTGCCCAAAAACGATTTTGTGGCGCTGAGGGATTGGAAAATATCATTAATCTTTCAGACTTTCGAGAGGGAAGTTTTG
>CALPUN020000087.1 GCA_943326765.2 Bifidobacterium breve
AAAAACCTCCAAATTTCTTTGAAGGCTTCAGAGGCATCGTCCGGATTCGAGTTTTCTTTTATCTAATTTTTCTTAAAAATTAAACATAAAAAAACCTCCAAATTTCTTTGAAGGTTTCTGAGGCATCGTCCGGATTCGAGTTTTCTTTTATCTAATTTTTCTTAAAAATTAAACATAAAAAAACCTCCAAATTTCTTTGAAGGTTTCTGAGGCATCGTCCGGATTCGAACCGGAGTAGGAGCTTTTGCAGAGCCCAGCCTAGCCGCTCGGCCACGACGCCATTGTAATGGACGGCAAACTTAATAAATTATTTTGAATTTCAAATTTTATATCTTCGAATTCTTTAAATATCGCAAACGAAATATTGAATATCGTAAATCAAATATCGTAACGGATTAATTTCGGTATTCTTCCATTTCTATAGTAACCGCTTCTACATCACCATCAATAGGCGGATTAATTTTGGATACCCCTAAAATAATTCTGGAAATAGAAGGAATTTCTTTAAAGATTCTGGTAATAATTCGGTGGGCTACATGTTCTAATAACTTCGAACGAATCGCCATTTCCTCTACCACAATCCGATTTAAAACCACATAATCAACGGTATCTTCTAAATCATCCGTAGTAGAAGACTTCCTTAAATCAGTCTTAACTTCCAGATTTACAGTATAGTCAGAGCCAATTTTACCTTCTTCAAGCAAACAGCCGTGATACGAATAGGTTCGGATATTTTTTAGTTTGATAGTTCCCATGGTACTGCTTCCGCGAATTTGATTAAACGTTTATGCTGTAAAAGTATGAAATATTTAGGAAGCACTCCCGCTTTAAATAACCAACAATTTTAATAACTTTGCGATTCAAAAACAGGACTATGTCTACCGAAGAAAAAGCATTAAATTTTATTGAACAAATCATAGCAGAAGATTTAAAAAGCGGCTTGTCACCTGATAAATTGCGCTTTCGTTTTCCTCCCGAACCCAATGGTTATTTGCATATTGGTCACGCTAGTGCTATTGCCTTAAATTTCGGTTTGGGCATGGATTATCAAGCGCCAGTTAATTTGCGGTTTGACGATACCAATCCAGCCAAAGAGGAACAAGCGTTTGTGGATGCCATCAAACGCGATGTGCAATGGTTAGGATATCAGTGGGCAGAAGAGCGCTATGCCTCGGATTACTTCCAACAACTTTTTGATTGGACCGTTGATTTTATAAAGAAAGGCAAAGCTTATGTCGACAGTCAAACGTCGGAAGAAATGGCGATTCAAAAAGGAACACCTTCTTCACCAGGAGTTGACAGTCCGTTTCGCAATCGTTCCGTAGCTGAAAATTTAGCTCTTTTTGAGCGTATGAAAAACGGAGAATTTCCTGAAGGCACTCATATTTTAAGAGCTAAAATTGATATGAAATCAACGAATATGTTGATGCGAGATCCGATTATGTATCGAATCTTACACAAACACCATCACCGAACAGGCGATGCTTGGTGCATTTATCCAATGTACGATTGGGCTCATGGCGAAAGCGATTATATCGAACAAATATCACATTCATTTTGCACCTTAGAGTTTTTACCGCATCGGGAATTATACGATTGGTTTTTAGATCAAATTTATGATTCGAATTTAATTCGTCCGAAACAACGTGAATTTGCAAGAAGAAATTTAAGTCACACTGTTGTTAGCAAAAGAAAGTTGCTGCAATTGGTTAAAGAAAATCATGTAAAAGGCTGGGATGACCCCAGAATGTCTACCATTTCAGGGTTGCGAAGAAGAGGCTATACACCGGCATCACTTCGGAATTTTGCCGGAATGATTGGTATTGCTAAGCGAGATAATTTAATTGATGTTTCTGTTTTAGAGTTTTGCATTCGTGAAGATTTAAACAAAACAGCTCCAAGAGTAATGGCGGTTTTAGATCCGGTGAAGTTGGTGCTTACAAATTATCCCGAAGGTCAAATCGAATGGTTAGAAGCGGAGAATAATCCCGAAGAGGAACAAGCAGGGTTTCGTAATATTCCGTTTTCACGAGAATTATATATTGAAAGAGAAGATTTTTTAGAAGAAGCCCCCGCTAAATTTTTCCGTTTGAGTATTGGTAAAGAAGTTCGTTTGAAAAATGGCTATATCATTAATGGGGAAAGCGTTATTAAAGATGCGGCAGGAGTAATTACTGAAATTCATGCCACATACGATACCGAAAGTTTGAGTGGAAGCGGAACGGAAGCAAGCCAGCGCAAAGTATCAGGAACCTTGCATTGGGTTTCTGTTGCTCATGCTTTGGAAGCGGAAATAAGACTTTATGACCGTTTGTTTGTCGATGAAGCCCCCGATTCGCATAAAGAAAAAGATTTTTTAGAATTTGTAAACCCCGATTCGTTAAAAATTACGCGTGGGTTTGTAGAACCAAGTTTGGCTTCGGCACAAAATGAAGATAAATTCCAATTTCAACGCTTGGGTTATTTTACGGTGGATAAAGAAAGTACTTCTCAAAAATTGGTTTTCAATAAGACGGTTGGACTGAAAGATGCTTGGGAAGAAAAAGGAAAAAAAGAAGAGAACAGTATCAACAATTCGTTGAAAGAAATCAATAAATATTTCAAAGTGGATACTCAAGAAGAAAGAACTCAAATTGAAAACACCATCGGTGAAAGTATTAAAGCGTTAACTAATTTTAGTTTATTGCAAAATACCTTTAAGAAAAATATCAACAACAACAAAAGTTCGTTACTATTTGCTAATTTCTTATTGAAGTATTCCGAGAAAGTAAAACCTTCCGATTTTGATTCGGAGACGCTAGTTAAATTTTACGGAATGTCTTTGAAAAGCGAATCGGCTTTTGTTCGAATAGAAGGAATTTCAAATGTTATTAAAGATTCGGTTAATTTTGAAACCATCAAACCTCAATTGAACGTTTTAAAAAACACCGAAAAGAATGAATGGGTACAAGCAAAATTGGCAACGATATAAAAATCAAAACCATTTGAACTAACTAAAAAAAGGCGCTTATTATTAGGCGCTTTTTCAGTATTGTTAAAGACTATTGTATTTAAAAAAAACATTTACAAAAACTATTAAAACACGACTGTATAAGTGTCTTTTAAAGAAAGGTTTCTATAAAAGCAAGCCAACAGATAAAGATGGTGAAATTCATCAAAGAAACGCACTTATTTTAACCAATAGCTTAAAACCATCACTATTTTAAGGGTTATTAACTACAACGTGTTAATAAATGTTTTACCTTTAAGTATTCAATTTTAAAAAACAAAGTCATGTCAAACAATAATGGAAATACAGTATTAGCACTTTTGGCCGGAGCGGCATTAGGTGCTGTTGCAGGAATATTATTTGCTCCTGATAAAGGTTCTAAAACTAGAGATAAAATCAAAGATGGTTTTGGAGATGCTAAAAACAATTTGAAAAATAAATTTGAAAATGCATCGGAAGATTTAAAAGGAAAACTCTCTCATGCCAAATTTGATTTGGAAGAAACTTATGAAGATTTAGTTTCAAACATGAGTCACAAAACCGAAGACGTTATTTCTTTTTTAGAAACCAAATTGGCCGATTTAAAAAAGCAAAATGCGAAACTTCAAAAGTAAGTTTTGATTTCAACCCAGTTTCATCAAGCAAAAACAGTCTTATGGCTTTTGAAGAATTAAAAGAACAAACCAACAAAATTCAAGACCAAGCGCAAGCTTACATTGAAAGCAATGTGGCGTATTACAAGTTGTGGGGATTTAAAGTTGCCATGAAATCAACTACGTTGATTTTAAAATTTACCTTGATTTTGTTGTGTTTTAGCATGATGCTTTTATTTTGCTCTGTTGCTGGAGCTTTAGCGATCGGCAATTATTTGCACAGTTCCGCCTTGGGTTTCTTAATCGTAGGTGGTGTTTATTTAATCTTCACAGGCCTTCTGTTCTTGATTAAAGATAAAATCGTGGAAGGTTCCATTTTAGAGAAGTTCTCAGAAATATTTTTTAACGACTAGTCATGGAAACAAAACGATATTCATCTTACCAAGAAATCGAAATCGATTTGGAAATCTTGAAATTAGAGAAAGAAATACACTACCAAAAGTTGGTTCATAGTTTTCAAAAGACCAAAGAAAGCATCACGCCACAAAATATAGTCAGTGGTTTTTTAGGATCTTACAAAACGTTGTTTGCAGGTTCCTATGGCACGATACTCAACATCGCAATTCCGTTATTAATTAAATGGATTTCAAAAAGGAAAGGAGGCTAGCAAGCCTCTTTTTTTTACTGCTTTTTTTACTGCTTTTTATTTGTACGATAATTTAGCCAGAGATTAATAGTTTCTTTAAAAAAACCTATTATTTTAGCCGTTCTAAATAACGCCAAATGAAAAACATACTAGTAGTATTAGCAATTGCAACATTCAGCATAACCGCCAAAGCACAATATGGTTATCGCGATGGAAACCGAATCGGAATTACTTTAGGAATCACGCAAATGTCATTAAACACTAATAATTTCAAAACCACACCAGCATCGGGCTGGATAGGAGGTATGGCGGTTAGAGGTAATTACTACAACGATTTTAGTATGATTTTCGGAATGCAGTTTACCGAAAGTAA
The DNA here is from genome assembly GCA_943326765.2 of Bifidobacterium breve. GTDB lineage: Bacteria > Bacteroidota > Bacteroidia > Flavobacteriales > Flavobacteriaceae > Flavobacterium. Next base: position 4,602 of record CALPUN020000087.1, read on the forward strand.
TTTTTTAGTGGAAACCTACAAGCCATTATCGACAAAAAAACAAGATGTAAAATACACTTTGTCTGGAGTTCAAATTCGATTGTTGTTGAGTTATAATTTGGTAAAAGATCACGTTTCTATAGATTTCGGACCAGTATTACAAGTAAACGGAAACCTTAGAATTGATCCAAAAAATGGCGATAATGTAATTACAGGAACCGCATTAAAAGCAAACGACATCATCGATATTAGTAAAATAAACGGCAATCTGTATGTTGGATTATCAGCAGGAAACAGACGTGTACGAGGGATTCTTTGCTATGAATATGGCTTCAACAACTTGCTAAATAATTTAAACAGCAAAGACGAATTAAAATCCGCCAACAATAATAAAACGTTTAACGGTCACATGGGATTAGTCAGCGGACAACTTTTGTTTAATTTATAAAAAAAGCTCCTGAATTCAGGAGCTTTTTTGTTTTTATAAAGTAGCAATTGCTTTTTCTAACCTTTTGATAGTTTCAGTTTTTCCAATCCACTCGGCAATATCAAAAAGGTGTGGCCCTTTTAAAGCCCCAACCAAACTTAATCGAAAAGGCTGCATGATTTTCCCCATTCCAATTTCGTTTTTCTCCATCCAGTCTTTAATAATAGTCTCTATAGTTCTAGAAGAAAAATCACCAATGTTTTCAATTACTGAAATCAACTCCTGCATTAATGCCGGCGTTTCTTCTTTCCAGTTTTTAGCTGCTTTTTCATCATAAGATATTGGTGCTTCAAAAAAGAAAGTACTCAAATTCCAAAAGTCAGAGACAAAATCAGCTCGTTCCTTAATCAATTCCACTAGGTTTTCAAGTTTTTCAATTGAAACTGAAATCCCTTTTTCTGCTAAAATGGGTGAAAATGATGCCGCAAGAGAAGCATTAGGTTGTGTTTGTAAATAATGATGGTTGAACCATTTGTTTTTTTCAGGATCGAATTTAGCTCCAGCTTTGTGAACCCGATTCAAATCAAAACCGTTCACTAATTCTTCTAAGGAAAAAATTTCCTTTTCGGTACCATCATTCCAGCCCAATAAGGCCAAAAAGTTGATTACCGCTTCTGGATAATAGCCTTTTTCGCGATATCCCGAAGAAATGCCCTCCTCTGTTTTCCACTCTAACGGAAACACCGGAAATCCTAATTTATCACCGTCACGTTTCGATAATTTACCGTTACCAACCGGTTTCAAAATCAAAGGCAAATGAGCAAATTCGGGAGCTTCCCAACCAAAAGCGCGATACAATAAAACATGAAGCGGCATCGACGGCAGCCATTCTTCACCGCGAATAACGTGAGAGGTTTCCATCAAATGATCGTCAACAATATTGGCTAAATGATATGTTGGCATACCATCACTTTTAAACAAAACCTTATCGTCTAAAAGCGACGTTTCAAATTTCAAATCACCTCGTATGAGGTCGTTTAAGTGTAAAGTTTCGTTAACAGGCGTTTTAAAACGGATTACAAAATCATCTCCATTTGCAATTCGGCGATCTGTTTCTTCTATAGAAAGGACTAAAGAAGTGTCTAATTTTTCACGATTATGCCAATTATAAATAAACGTTTTCCCTTGTTCTTCGTGCTGTTTTCTGTGAAAATCGAGTGCCTCAGTGGTGTCGAAAGCATAATATGCCCAACCAGAGCTTATCAATTGATCGGCATATTGTTGGTACAATGCTTTGCGTTCGCTTTGACGGTACGGACCAAATTTCTCATTCTTTCCTATGGTTTCACTTGGTGCTATTCCAAGCCAGTCCAATGCATCAAAGATGTATTGTTCTGCTCCGGGTACAAAACGATTTTGATCGGTATCTTCAATTCGAAGAAAGAAAACACCGTTATGTTTCTTTGCAAATAAATAATTGAATAGAGCAGTACGAACACCGCCAATATGAAGAGGTCCGGTTGGACTTGGTGCAAATCGCACTCGAATTGGTTTCGACATTTTAAAAAATTTGTGCAAAGATACAACTATGGCTTCATTTCCAAAGGAATTCTTTTATTCATCACCGCAAACCAAAGGGGAGGAAAGAACGCAAGAACCATGCAGGTAGGATAGCCAAAAGGTAGTTGCGGACTAGTATCGTGATTTTCTAAGACTTGATATTTCTTTTGAGATTTGAAATGATGGTCGCTATGTCGGGTCAATTCGTATAATACAATTCGTCCAAGAATATGATTGGAATTCCAAGAATGTTTTTCAGAAACGCGTTCCGGTCGGCCAGAAATCAACGAGTTTCTTCGCAAACCATAATGTTCAATATAATTAATGGTTTCTAATAAAAGAAAGCCGATTATACCAGCAAATAAAGCTAATAATACCCCGAGCAAACCAAAGTATATTTGAACAGCAATTAGGTAGCTCATTTGAATTATAGCAAACCAAAACATGTCATTTTTCCAAGAAAGTATGGGTCGACTTTCAATGTCGTTTAAATTTACTTGAATTTCCCACGCTTTTTGATAGGTTCCAAAAACGGACTGTCCCCAAAAAGAAAAGAGATTTTGATTGTATTTGGCCGTAGACGGATCAGCACTCGTACCAACATTTAGATGATGACCATGATTGTGTTCGATATAAAAATGAGTATAATGACTCGGAATTAGAAGTGTTTTTCCTAAAATGCGTTCCCACCAGTTTTTTCGGTGCCCTAATTCATGCGCAACATTGATTCCGTTAGCGCCTAATATGACTCCTAAACTTAAAGTCATTCCTGCTATTTCATAAAGAGGAAGATTATAGTGCGTAATTTTATATAGTGAAAATACTAAAGCACCATAAACAATTGGAACATTGAGATAAAGCAGAAGGTCGAAAAACTTATTTCTTAGTCTTTTTTCAACCTGGACAGGAGAATAGTTCCGAGTGTTTTTGGGTAAAAGTAATTCCAATAGAGGAATTAAAACAAAAGCGAATAACAAAGCGGAATAGCTCCAATAACCGCCATAATAAATTCCTAAGACACCTACAATCGGGATACTATAGGCTAGTAAATATTTCATAATCTAGAGAATTTTTTTTTAAAATTACAAAATCCTAGCTCATTTTCCTATGAGCAAAGGTTGTAAAAATTTTAACGTTTTGCAATTCAGATAAAATCGTACTTTTAGCGGTTATAAAAACAACAGGAAGCCATTGGAATCATCGAATATCATTTATCAAAAGCTTGAGGATTTTATTAAAAAACACTATACCAATGAGTTGATCAAAGGAGCGCTTTTCTTTGTTGGATTGGGTTTGTTGTATTTTTTATTTACGGTTTTTGTAGAATATTTCCTTTGGTTAAAACCAAACGGTCGAACCTTTTTGTTTTGGGCTTTTATTTCTGTTGAAGCATTCTTGTTTACTCGTTTTATAGCATTTCCGATTTTTAAACTTTTTAAAATTCAAAAAGGGATTGACTATGCTGCGGCTTCTGCAATTATTGGGAAACATTTCTCAGAAGTAAATGACAAGTTGTTGAATTTTTTACAATTGTCAGCAACTACCGAATCTTCAGAGCTTTTAGTGGCATCTATAGATCAAAAGGCTAATTCGTTGCAGCCAATTCCGTTTAGCAATGCTATTAATTTTAAAAAGAACAGAAAATATTTACCATTGGCATTACTTCCGATTTTCTTTTTTGCTTTTTTTTATTTATCGGGAAACAGCGGTATGATTTCACAAAGTTTGAATCGCGTCGTCCATTTTAAAGATCAGTTTACGCCGCCAGCGCCATTTGAATTTGTATTGATTACTAAGGTTTTGCAAACAGAACAAAACCAAGATTTTGTGCTGCAAATTCAAACAAAAGGCAACGTTATTCCTGAAAACGTCATGCTTTTTATGGATGGCGAAAGTTATTTTATGGAAGCTGTTCAGCCGGGGTTTTTTCGATACAAATTTGCAAAACCGATTTCCAATATTCCGTTTCATTTAGAAGCGAATACGGTTGCTTCGGCAGAATATGAGTTGAAAGTATTTACTGTTCCAGCGATTGCTAACTTTGAAATGCAATTGAATTTCCCGACCTATTTGAATAAAAAACCCGAAATTATTAAAGGTACGGGTAATGCAATTCTTCCAGAAGGCACAAAAGTTTCTTGGAAAATAGCAACACAGGCGACACAGAAAGTAGCTTGGGTTGATTTAAATACAACAGCTTCTTTTATAAAAAACGAGGCGATATTTACTTTTTCTAAAGCTGTTTTTGAGAATACCACCTATCAAATACAAACATCCAACGCTAAGATTTTGAATTATGAAAAGTTGAATTATCAGATTTCGGTGATAAAGGATCAATTCCCTACCATTACTGTTAATGCCGCTCCTGATAGTTTGAAAGCAGAAAAGAAATATAGTATTGGTCAAATTTCAGATGATTATGGTTTGTCGAAACTTCAAGTAGTTTATTACGAAAAAGACAAACTTCAAACCGCAAGAAAAGGAGTGATATCCGTAAAAAAGGATATTTATGATCAATTTGTGTTTTCTTTCCCAAGCACACTTCCGGTGGAAGAGGGAGTTTCTTATGAGTATTATTTTGAGGTTTTTGACAATGATGCCATTCATAATTTTAAAAGTTCAAAATCTGCCGTTTTTTCTAATCGAATTGCTACCGAGACGGAGAAGCAAGATCAAGTTTTGCAACAACAAAACAGTACGATTAGTGGTTTAGAAAAGTCCTTAAAAAATCAAGACAAACAAATTGCCGATATGGAAAAACTTCAGAAATCAGGCAAAGAGAAAGATAATTTAGAATTTAAAGACCAACAAAAAGTAAACGATTTTATAAAACGTCAGCAGCAACAAGACGAGAAGATGAGAGAGTTTGCCGAAAAAATGAAGGATAACTTAGATAAGTTTAAATCAGAAAAGAAAGATGAGTTCAAGGAAGAGCTTCAAAAAAGATTGGATAATGCAGAAAAAGATTTAGAAAAAAATCAAAAATTATTAGACGAACTCAAAGCTCTAAATGATAAAATTAAGAACGAAGAGTTAATGGAGAAGCTAGACAAATTCAAACAAAACAGTAAAAATCAAACTAAGAATTTAGAGCAGTTGGTTGAGTTGACTAAGAAATATTATGTAGAAAAGAAAGCGGAGCAAATTGCTGATAAATTGGAAAAACTCTCCGAAAAACAAGATAAGCTAGCTGAAAACGGCAAGGATAATAGTGAGGAAAAACAAAACGAAATCAACAAAGAGTTCGATAAGATTCAAGAAGATTTAAAGGACTTGGAAAAAGAGAATAATGAATTAAAATCCCCGGTAGCTATTCCAAATGACACAGAGAAAGAAAAAAGCATTGA
>CALPUN020000088.1 GCA_943326765.2 Bifidobacterium breve
AGTAAAGTTACTCATTTTTTTACCCGCTCTTCATTCTGTTTTACAAAAGCATCCCAACCTGTATAGCTTTTCTCGCCCACTACTTTCCCGGAATTGAAAAAGTGACATACCGCAGCCGCTAGGCCATCGGTACTGTCTAAGTTTTTGGGCAATGTTTTCAACCCTAATAATTGTTGGAGCATTTTGGCTACTTGCTCTTTACTGGCGTTTCCATTTCCGGTAATCGCCATTTTGATTTTCTTGGGTTCGTATTCGGTAATCGGAATTTGTCTAGACAATCCGGCCGCCATCGCCACACCTTGCGCTCTTCCGAGTTTCAACATCGATTGCACATTTTTACCAAAGAACGGCGCTTCAATCGCAATTTCATCTGGATGGTGCGTTTCGATAAGTTCGATTGTACGCTCGAAAATAACTTTGAGCTTGGTATAATGATCGTCGTATTTGCTCAAGATTAGTTCGTTGAGTTGGAGGAATTCCATTTTTTTGTTTACGACTTTAATCAAGCCAAAACCCATGATGGTTGTTCCTGGATCGATACCTAAGATGATGCGTTCGTTTGCCATTTTTTTTCTTGCTAAGATGCAAAGTCTGTAGTTGTTGATTAATTTGTAACGTGTTTTTGTTTACTTTGCGCCAATGATTGCAATTCCTCACAAAGCTAAACAATTCCTGGTTTTTATGATCAAAGTTTTGATCGTAACTGGCGCTTTTTATTTTATTTACCAGCAACTAGCGAACAACGAGCAATTGGATTGGCAAAAATTCCTAGGATTGTTTCATAAAAACCAATCCATTGGAAGCATCCTCTTTTTGCTGTTGTTGAGTTTCTTGAATCGTTTTTTTGAAATCTTGAAATGGCAGAATTTGGTTTCCTGTTTTCAAAAAATAACCTTATGGGAAGCTACTGCTCAAGTCTTAGGCGCTTTAACCGCAGGCATCTTTACGCCCAACGGCTTGGGAGAATATGCTGGAAAAGCATTGTTTTTTGAAAAGACTTCTGCCAAAAAAATTGTGTTTTTAAACTTAATATGCAACGGCATTCAAATGGTGCTCACGGTTGTTTTTGGTGTTTTCGGGTTGCTCTATTTCAATGCTTTTTATCACATCATCACGACGAGAACGGTTGCCCTACTTTTTGGTGTATTTTTGATCTTGCTTATTGCCACTTTCTTCATGAAGAGGTTAGCCATAAAGGGGTATTCTCTGGAAAAATTGGCGCATAAAATTAATCAAATTCCGAAACCGATTCATCAAAAAAACATGCTTTTGGGGCTTTGTCGCTATTTGGTTTTTTCACATCAATATTATTATTTATTTTTAGCTTTCGATGTGCATTTGCCGTATTTCCTTTTAATGTCGGCCATCATGAGTATTTATTTCTTAGCGTCGTCGTTACCTTCTTTTCAGTTTTTAGATTTTGCGGTGAAAGGCAGTGTTGCTGTTTTTTTCTTCGGATTACTAGGGGTTAACGAATGGATTGTGGTTTTTATCACAGCACTGATGTGGTTTTTAAATGTAGTGATTCCGGTATTGTTGGGGAGTTATTTTGTATTGAATTTTAAACTAAAATCGAAACCATGACTTTGATTTTACTGCTAATCGTATTGGTTTATATCGTGACAATAGGACATTTAATTGTGGGATTCGACCGCATTCCAACCTTTCATCCTAAAGTAGTCACTCCTAAAACTTTTTTCGCGATTGTCGTTCCTTTTCGTAATGAAAGCAACAATTTACCGGTACTTTTAGAGAGCATTAAAAACCTGAATTATCCCAAAGAACTGTTTGAAATTATTTTGGTTGATGATTTTTCAGAAGACAATTCCGTGCGGCAAATTTACAATTGGCGTATGGAAAATGGAGGCTTTCAAACCACACTATTAGAAAACATTCGGTTGTCGAATTCCCCAAAAAAAGATGCCATTTCTCGCGCCATTCCCATTATTAAAAACGATTGGGTAGTCACCACCGATGCCGACTGTATGCTTCCGGTAAATTGGTTGCGAATCCTAGACGACTACATACAAAACCACGAAGTTTCGATGCTGGTAGGTGCTGTAACTTATAATGTTCCTAAATCGTTTTTAGATCATTTTCAACAATTGGACTTAACGAGTTTGCAAGGCGCTACCATAGGAAGTTTCGGAATGGGTATTGGGTTCTTGTGCAATGGCGCTAATTTTTGCTATACCAAGTCGCTGTTTCAAAAGCTGCATGGCTTTGCTGGAAATTCCAAAATTGCGAGTGGTGATGATGTGTTTCTACTACAAAAAGCAATGCAAGTTTGCCCAGAACAAGTGCAGTATTTAAAAGCGAAAGCGAGTATCGTGCAGACCCAACCTATAAATTCTTGGGAGGGATTATTCGCTCAAAGACGGCGTTGGGCTTCAAAGACGGGCGCATACACCAGCGTGTTCGGAAAGGATTTGGCAGTGATTGTGTTTGCCGGAAACTTGGCTCTGGTTTTGGGAGGCTTATTGTCGGTTTTTGGTGGCTCATCTTGGATTGCTATTGCCTTTTTGGCGGCTCTTAAATTCATTATAGATACTATTTTACTGTATAAAACCAATCATTTTTTGAGGAAGAAGCGGCTGCATTATTTGTTCCTTAGCAGTTTGGTGTATCCCTTCTTTTGTGTGGCAGTCGCAGTTTTTTCTTGGTTTGGAACGTATGATTGGAAAGGAAGATCGTTTTAGATATACGACCGAGGCGCCTTAGCCCAAATTGCGGCGCCAGTTTGTTTCGCTCGGGTGCAAAGGCTCTCACGTATAGAAAAACAAGGCCCTTTAGATCTTAGTTTTCGTTAAACGGAAATAGTGTGGATCTCTGGAATAGCTCCCAAAAAAAATTATTCTACATTTAAAATAACCGGAAGTACGAATTGGGTTTTCACAGGAATACCGCGTTTGATGGCGGGATTGACTTTTGGAAAATCGACGAGTCGCGTTTTGATGATGCTGTCAATTTTGGTTGTATCGTAAGAAAGTGTGTCTTTGAATTGTGGCTCAAACTCGAACGTGGCGTTGGGCAATACGGTTACTTTTACGTTGATGGTGTCGAGTTTCGGGTATAAAACGCTGAGTGTATCAACACTTAATTTGTCTTGAATTAATTTCGTTAAGCATTCGAAAAAGCACTGGTTTTTTTGAGTTGTATCCGTAAGCGAATCACAAGCGGTAAAGGAAGGATATTCGTCAACTTGGTTCCAATTAATAGCTTTCAATTCCTTTTGCAACAGTTCTTCTTTGGACGGAACTTGCTTGCCGAAATACTGGCAAGAGTTGGAAAGGAGCGCTACTAGCAGTGCTATTAAAATAATTTTTCTCATATTCGTTTTAGAAACCCAAGTGTTTATAACGGGTTATAAAAGTACCAATTTATTTTTCAAAAATACTAAAAAATACGACATGGATTTTTTGCTATTCATTCAGGGCTTGACGGCCATGATATTGGAAATTTTTGGAAGTTTTTTACCTGTATTGCTTGGTACAAGTTTGAATTAGTTAGGCCTGCTTTTGCTTAATTTTAGAAAAGCAGTTCCTGTAAATTATTGGATTGGGAATTTTATGCCTAAAAAAAGGGGTACCCCTGAGAAATAAAATGGCACACCGAAATGTGTGCCTTTTTTGAAGTAATTTATGGAGGAAACGGGAGACTATCCTAGAGGAAAAAACGGGTTACAAATCTCCTAAAATCAAAAAAGCTATCCTTAGATTCTGAAATAAATTCAGAATAAATGGAAAGCTTTTCATTGGTCTAACTACTAAACCGTGATACGCTTTACAAAGGCGTATCGAAAACAACACAACTATTTTGGATGCTTTTCTAAAAAAGAGAACTGCATCAGAGTATACTTTTTATTGGGCAAAAAAGGTTTTCATTTCTGAAAACCTTTTGCCAATTTAGCGGTCTGGACGGGACTCGAACCCGCGACCCCATGCGTGACAGGCATGTATTCTAACCAACTGAACTACCAAACCTCTGCTTAATTGCGGTTGCAAATATAGTATAGATTTTTGGATGTGCAAACGTTTATCCTAAAAAAAAAAATATTAATTCCCTACGACTAACCAAAAGATTGTTTTTCAACCAAGTATGTAGTCAGAATCTTTTCAAAATTGGCACCCACACTTACGGGAACGTACCGAATCTTATTTTGCGCACACGTTTGTGCCAATTTTTTAAAATACGTTTCCGCTTCTTTTTCATAGGCTTCTTTGACGGTATCGGCAAACAAAGTGATTTCTTCTCCACTCTCAAGATCGATGAATTTTCTTGGCGCATTGTCGAAATCAAAATGAATTTCGGTTTTAGCATCAACGACATGAAAAAGCACCACTTTGTGCTTGTTGTGTTTTAGATGCTGTAACGCGGTGAATAGTGCTTCTTCGTTGCTCGATTGGAACATGTCGGTAAACAAGATGATCATCGAGCGGCGGTTCATTTTCTCGGCAATCTGATGCAGAAACGTGATGGTATCGGTGGTCTTAGTTTGCACTGGATTTTCTAGAAGATTTTCCAATTGATTGAGCACCATGCGGTGATGGCGATCGCTTCCTTTTTCCGGAGCGTAATATTCGTAGGTGTCCGAGTAAATGCTTAAGCCAACAGCATCGCGTTGTTTCTTCAATAAATTCATCAAAACTGCCGAAGCTAAAACGGAAAACCCAATTTTATTTTCGAAAAAAGCTTGATTTTCTTTCAGCTTGGGATAATGCATGGAAGAAGAATTATCGATGATCAAATGACATCTTAAATTGGTTTCTTCCTCATACCGTTTGGTGTACAAGCGGTCGGTTTTGGCAAACAATTTCCAATCCATATGCCGGGTGCTTTCTCCTACATTATACACTTTGTGCTCGGCAAATTCAGCTGAAAAACCGTGAAACGGGCTTTTGTGCATTCCCGAAATAAAGCCTTCAACGACTTGATTGGCTAACAATTCTAAATGTTGAAAGCTGGAAATTTTTTCTTGTTGCGATTCGATGTTCATACTTCAAATGTAATGAAACGTCCTAGGATTAAAAAATTAAAAATCTCATAAAAAGCAGGGTCGTTCCCCCTAGCCCTGATGGCAGTGGTTATCCTTTTGTGGCGGTGTTCGCCACAAAAGATAGGAACGGACAGCAGGTTAGTGTATTTCAGATAAACGATGGCGTGCTGCTCCTAAACTAAAAAAAGGCTTGACTTTCATCAACCCTTTTCTATAAAAAATGTACTCTTATTATTACAACAAAGCGTTCAAACTATCGGCGTAGGTTTGTTTTGGAGCTACTCCAACTTGACGGCCTACTACTTCTCCATTTTGAAAAACCAAAACGGTTGGAATGTTTCGCACTCCGTATTTTGCAGCAAACTCTTGGTTAGCGTCAACATCAACTTTACCGATAACTGCTTTTCCTGCAAATTCTTCGCTAATTTCATCGATGATGGGACCCACCATTCTGCACGGACCGCACCATGCTGCCCAAAAGTCAACCATTACTGGTTTATCTGATTTTAATACTACTTCGTCAAAAGTAGCATCGGTTATTGCTAAAGCCATAAAAATATTTTTATTTATTGATGAACAAAATTAGGGATTAAATTCGAATTGATTTCGATTAGAAGTCAGTTTTATTTATAGCAGTATCATCAAAAACTGATTTTTAAAAAATAATTCGATTCGCTATTGTTTTGCCAAAGTCTCCATCTATTTCTTTCTGTTTGATTAATTTTTGATTAATTTTAAAATATTTTAGCAGTTATTTTAAATTTAAATTTAAATTTGTGGGTTGTGTTTTTGTTTTTAGGCAAAACACTATTCCTAATCATTAACTCCTCTAAACTCAATTACAATGTTAGTGTTCAAAAAAACTATCGTCGCTTTTGCTTTTGTACTTTCCATTTTTTCATGTTCTAAAGACAATGAAACCAATCCTACTGATTCTTCTGAACCAGCTCATAGAGTTGCTGCAATTTCGGCAACACCAAAAAAATTCCTTTTTGACGCTTCGAAAGCAGAAAATGCAGGAAACGCCGATTGGATTATTTCTGAAAACAGTAGTGGAACGCCGCTTCGTTTTCCTTCACCATCAATCACGGGAGTTACCGCTACAACTCCGGAAACGTATTGGCAAGGCGGATTGTCTTCTTGGGGAATTGCTTTAGCCAAACAAGGGCATAGCGTAGAATCGATCGTGTCAGGCGGAACTATTACTTATGGCAGCACCACAAACGCGCAAGATTTGTCTAAATACGATGTTTTTGTAGTGGATGAACCGAATACCTTATTTACGGCGGCTCAAAAAACAGCCATTGTAAATTTTGTAAAGAATGGTGGCGGTTTGTTTATGATTGCCGATCACAATGTTTCCGATAGAAACAATGATGGTAAAGATTCTCCTGCTATATGGAACGATTTGTTTAGTAGTAATGGCGTTCAAGTAAATCCGTTTGGTTTGACCGTTGAATTGACTAATATATCTCAAACTTCGAGCAATGTTTTAGTAGACCCTACCAATACCATTTTGAATGGTTCTCAAGGGGTTGTTTCTAAATTAAAATTCAGCAATGGAGCGACCATCAAATTAAATACTACTGCGAATGCGACAGCAAAAGGATTGTTCTGGCAAACTGGCGTGGCTAAAACTAGCACTACCAAAGTAATGTGTGCCTCAGCTACTTATTTTGCCGGTCGTGTGGTGCTTTTAACCGATAGTTCTCCTGCCGATGACGGCACTGGAAACCCAAGTGATACCTTATACTTTGGATGGACCGATTTAACTGGAAATCACTCCCGTTTGCACTTGAATGCTTCTTATTGGTTGGCTAAATTGCAATAATGAAAAAGTCACTAAAAACAAAAAACCCGAAGTCAATCGCTTCGGGTTTTTTGTTTAATTCAATTTAAAATTGATTTGCATTTTCTCCAGTTCTTGTAATAGTTCCCCGGAGATTTTTATTTTCAATTTCCGACTCGGCATTGACAATCGGGTAATAATCTTTGTTTCTTCCACTTCCGTTGGCATGCTGATTTCGGGTTCTTCATCTGGTTTTAGTTCGGCGGTCACATCAAATTCAGCTTCTTCACTTTCAACAATCACAGGAGTAGCAGGCATCACCATTCGCTTGGTTGTCTCCAATTCTAACACTTCAAAAGCGACGGAATGATCGCCTTGATTGGATTGAAACACGGAATGCAATTTACTGATCAATTCGGACTGTACTTCTTTAATATTGAGATGAATGATTAATTTCTTAGCAAACGTAGGCAACACGTCTTGTAAATATTGCACCAACAAAAACTGGATTCTAGGCTCTCCTTTTTTTCCGGTTTCTTTGTCAGCCCAGCCTTCTTTGACCATCACTTTAATAAACGTGAAATTATTTTGAATTAAGAAATGGCGGAACTTTAAATATTCCTCTCCAAAAATTCGAAACTCAAAACTTTCATCATACCCTTCCATCGTGAAGGAAGCCCAACCTTTTCCGTTTTTCGCAACCCGATGCTGCACGTTGGTGATAATCCCTCCAAAAGTTAAATTTTTATTGATATAGTTTTCCAAATTCTTCATCGCCTCTAACTTGGCATTACAGAAATATTGCATTTCAAATTTATAATCGTCTAAGGGATGGCCCGAAATATAGATTCCAACTACTTCTTTTTCTTTTGCCAATTTCTCCATCGTGCTCCAATCCTCGCAAGGTGGCACAATGGGTTCTGGGATTTGAACATCACTGGCTTCCCCAAACAAACTTACTTGTGAAGAATTTTCATTTTCTTGAAACTTAGCCCCATACCGAATCGCCTTTTCTAAAAAAGTAATCCCATCACCTTCCTCATGAAAATATTGGGCTCTTTTAGTTCCTGAAAAAGAATCAAAACCTCCCGCTAAAGCTAAATTTTCAAAAGCTTTTTTATTGGCGGCCCGCAGATCGATACGCTTGGCTAAATCAAAAATCGATTTGTATTTGGTGTCTTTTCTGTTTTCTACTATAGTTTGCACGGCAGCCATTCCAACTCCTTTTACAGCACCAATTCCGAAACGAACCGCGTATTTCTCGTTAACAGTAAATTTGTAAAACGACTCATTGACATCTGGTCCTAAAACTTCCAATCCCATGCGCTTGCATTCTTCCATAAAAAACGATACTTGTTTGATATCGCTCATGTTGTTCGACAAGACTGCCGCCATGTATTCTGCCGGATAATTCGCCTTTAAATAAGCGGTTTGATAGGCAATCCAAGCATAACAAGTCGAGTGCGATTTGTTGAATGCGTATTCGGCAAACGCTTCCCAGTCCTTCCAAATTTTTTCCAATTTATCTTCAGCATGTCCTTTTAAAGCAGCTTGACTGATAAATTTTGGTTTCATTTTATCCAAGACATCGCGTTGCTTTTTCCCCATCGCTTTTCGCAATACATCGGCATCTCCTTTAGAAAAATCAGCTAGTTTTTGTGACAAAAGCATTACTTGCTCTTGGTATACGGTAATTCCGTAGGTATCTTTTAGTAATTCTTCACAAGCTTCTAGATCGTATTCTATAGGTTCTTCCCCATTCTTTCTTTTGATAAAACTCGGAATATAAGCAATTGGCCCTGGACGGTACAATGCATTCATCGCAATCAAATCATTGAAAACCGTAGGCTTCAATTCTTTCATGTATTTCTGCATTCCAGCACTTTCATATTGAAAAATACCCACGGTTTCGCCGCGTTGAAAAAGTTCGTAGGTTTTTAAATCATCTATCGGAAAGGCATCCGGATCAATATCTTTCCCAGTTCTGTATTTTACTAACTTGACCGTATCTTTAATCAGCGTTAAGGTTTTCAAACCCAAGAAATCCATCTTCAACAAACCAGCACTCTCTACTACAGAGTTGTCAAATTGCGTCACATACAAATCGGAATCTTTTGCGGTAGCTACTGGAACGAAATTCGTAATATCGCTTGGTGTGATAATCACTCCACAGGCATGAATTCCGGTATTTCTTAAATTTCCTTCCAAAACTTGCGCTTGTTGAATGGTTTCCCCACTCAAATCTTCCTCTTTAGAAAGTCCAATCAATTCTTTAATTTTGTCGAAATCTTCTGGGCGCAATACCTTTTTTATTTCGGCTTCGGTATCGTTTAAAAATCGGGCTAAGCTCCATTTAGACGGAATTAATCCTGGAATCAATTTCGCAATTTTATCCGCTTCAAACAAAGGCAAATCCAATACGCGAGCCGTATCTCGAATCGCAGACTTTGCCGCCATAGTTCCGTAAGTAATAATTTGCGCCACTTGTTTTGAACCGTATTTTTCAATTACATAGTCCATGACTTTGCTTCTTCCTTCATCATCAAAATCGATATCGATATCGGGTAAGGAAACACGATCCGGATTTAAAAAACGCTCAAAAAGCAAGTTGTACAACAGTGGATCGATATTGGTTATTCCGAGACAATACGCCACAACGGAACCCGCTGCAGAACCACGACCTGGACCAACAGAAACACCCATCGCTCTTGCCGCGGCTATGAAATCTTGTACTATCAAGAAATAGCCGGGATAGCCCGAGTTTTGTATCGTCTCCAATTCAAAATCGATTCGCTCTTGAATTTCGGGAGAAATTTCTCCGTAACGCTTTTTGGATCCTTCGAATGTCAAGTGTTTTAAATAGGCATTTTCGCCGCGCTTACCCCCATCGGATTCGTCTTCTGGAATTAAGAAATCAGTTGGAATTTCAAATTTTGGAAGCAAAACTTCGCGCGCTAAATTGTATATTTCTACTTTGTCGACAATTTCAGATGTGGTGGCAATGGCTTCAGGCAAATCGGTAAAGAGTTTTTTCATTTCGTCGGCCGATTTGAAATAATACTCTTGGTTGGACAAGCCAAA
>CALPUN020000089.1 GCA_943326765.2 Bifidobacterium breve
AGAATTAGATGCGATTTTTCAAAAAAGGGAAACCACACCAAATCCACAAAATGAATTGCTAATATCGGCTTTGTATTTTTTCTATGCGAATAAAGTCTACCAAGGATTGGATGCTACACAAACTAGCGAGTTAGGATGGTATTTGCCGAGAAAAAAGCAATCGTATGTCAGTTATTTGGATTCCATTCTACACAATCCGTCGTTGATGCATCAGAATGAAAAAGAAGTGGTTGGCCAATACTTTCGTTTAAAATCGGTGTTACAACAATACCGAGCTATCGAGCAAAAAGGAGCGTGGGAATCCATTGCATTCGAAGCCAAAACCAAAGCTCTAGAACCTGGAGATTCAGCCGTGACCGTTGCTAAAATTCGGGAGCGTTTGTTCTTATTGGGAATGTTGCAATCGGATTCGAAAAGCAATATTTATGACGAAATTTTATCGGAAGGCATTCTAAAATACAAACAAACCATTGATGCCAAAGCAAACAAAACGATAACGCCGAAAGTCCTTGCGGCACTAAGCGTGCCTATTGCTGATCGCATTAAGACTATTATGGTCAATATGGAACGTTGTCGTTGGTTGCCTGCTGATCTTGCTAAATCGAAAGAGTTTATAGTTATTAATATTCCGGCCTACCGCTTATCCTATTTCAAAAATGGAAAGCCTGAATTGATTTCGAAAGTGGTCGTAGGCAAAGCCATGAACCAAACCGTAGTTTTTAGCGGAATGATGCAGTACATTGTTTTTAGCCCTTATTGGAATGTTCCTAAAAGTATTGTCCAAAAAGAGTTATTACCCGAAATAGCCAAGAACAAAAATTACCTTTCGCAGCATAACATGGAATGGAATAATGGCAACCTTCGTCAGAAACCAGGGCCTAAAAATTCCTTAGGATTGGTAAAGTTTTTGTTTCCGAATTCGAACAATATTTACTTGCACGATACACCTGCCAAGACATTATTCAACGAACAATTCCGTGCTTTTAGTCATGGTTGTATTCGAGTAGAAAAACCGGTAGAGTTGGCTAACTTAATTTTGAAAGAGGATAAAAACTGGACCCCCGAAAAAATTGATGCTGCAATGCACAAAGGAGAAGAAAGTTGGTACACCCTAAAAAACACAATCCCTGTTTATATCGGATATTTTACAACATGGGTAGACACGGAAGGAACCATTCATTTTTACGACGATGTTTACCAACGCGATGAACGTTTGGCGGCGCTAATTTTCCAACAATGACAATTAAAATAGCGACTCCCCCGAGTTATTAAGAATAAAGCTTGTTTTAAAAATTTAAATCATAATTCGCTTTTACTATCTTTGGTAGGCATAAAAGCATCTTTTAAATAATCAAAAATTAAACAAAAACTTATGAAAGTACTTAAAATCATTTTTTTAACTGCCTGTTTTTTAACAGTATCTCAAACCATTACGGCCCAAAAAATTGGGGTTAGAGCCGGATTGAATGTTTCCCGAATTACCAATGGAAATACGGATCCTAAAACCTCTTTTTATGCAGGGGTTTTCAAAGAATTCGCGGTTGTTCCGTTAATTTTCTTTATTCAGCCAGAAGTGCAATACTCAAGTCAAGGGTATAAAGTAAAAACTGGTTTTGGAGCTGGTGGTGGCGATGTAACACTGAATTACATCAACGTACCGGTGATGGCTAAAGTGTATGTTTTGAAATTACTGAGCCTTGAAGCCGGACCACAATTTGGTTTTAAAATCAATGAAAGCTATCCGTCAGGGGTCACTGGTAAAGCAGAGACTTTTGATCCAGCAATCGCTGCGGGTATAGGATTGAACTTTCCATTGGGATTGGGAATCAATGCGCGTTATGTCAAAGGATTTAATAATGCTGTAAAGAATCAACCGGGCATGACCGAAGTTATCCAGTTGGGAGCGTCGCTAAAATTTTAAGTAAAACAAAGGGAAAATAGCTTCCCTAACAAGTATAAAAAACTATTCTAGAGGCTTTCCTTTAGGATAGTTTTTTATTTACACTACCTTGTGCCGTTGCAGGTCTGATCTTGTAACGCCGTTCTTATGGAAGCTTCTTTTGAAACGCTCATTCAAACTTATTTAGATAATGCAGTCGGGATTTCGGATAACTTTATTTCAAAGGCTTTAGCGGGTCATTTGCAAGATAATTTATTGCAGTTGTTTCAAGACCACCTTTTGGTTGCGGCAGGAACGGGTAACAACACTTTGATTTCACACAACACTACCGTTAGGGGTGACGCGATTTATTGGTTAGACAAAAGCCACAACAATCGCTACGAAACTCAGTTTTTAGAACAAATGGAGGCGTTTATAATCTACTTGAATCAAAGTTGTTTTGCTGGAATTACAAGTTACGAATTCCATTATTCACTTTATGATCCTGGAAGTTTCTACAAAAAACACCTCGACCAGTTTCAGAATAATTCTAGCCGGGTGTTTTCTTTAATCAGTTATTTGAATGCACATTGGCAAGTGCTTGATGGCGGAGAACTGCAAGTAGTGCTCAACGGTTGCAACCAAAAAATCGCACCTACACAAGGTAAAACAGTTTTTTTTAAAAGTGACACGCTCGAGCACGAGGTGTTGGTAACAAATGTACGTCGAATGAGCGTTACTGGTTGGCTCAAAAGAGACTAGATCAGGTTTATCTGCCTATTTAATATAAGGACTTTTGTAATCGAGCAAGTTGGCAAAATAGTTTTGAATAAATTCATGTTGTTGCTCGTAACTCATTTTTGTTGCTGTTTTGATATCTAGGTGAATGCCGTCAAAACGATGGTCAGTACGAATTAGGTTAAACAACTCTATTTTCGCATCGGTAGGTCCAAAAAGCACTACTTCATCATAGTTTTTAAGGTGGTTCATCAGTCCTTTGTAGTAAGATTTTAGAGATTGATTCTCTTTATTGTGTAAGGTGCTTTCACTACGCAATAGCGACTGTTGGTTTGCAGGTGGCGTAAATTCTACTTCCACGGTGGTAACTTTAAAATCTTCCGTAGCATATTCCATTAAACGGGCAACAGTATGATCCATCCAAATACCCAATCTTTTTTTTACTTTCATAACATCTTTTTTTTAGTTAGAAGCTCCTATACTCTCAGAAGTATTAGGAACTATTTTCACTATTAAAGTTACGAAGAAATGAGCTGTCATAAAAGAATTTGTTTAGGTATTTTCTTCGTGTTAAATGGCCGAAAGCTTTTTTTAAATGCAAAAAAATGTACGAAACCGACAATAAAAATTTGTCGCTGTTTGAAGGATTGTTGCGATTTTCTATAATCTTTATTAATACTAAATTAAATCCAAATATCTTCCTATTTTTTCAGGCGGATTTTTGTTTCTGCTTCCCGATAAACCGACGAAATGGGATAGCAAAAGGATTCAAAATACGAAACCTTATTTTATGAAATTAAAATACATTTTACTTGTTACTTTGTTTGTTGGGATTGTCTCTTCAGCGCAAATGGCAGGAAGTGCCGACTGGGTAATCGACGCCGATTCGCACAACATCTATAGCGGCAATGGTCCGATGTCTATTGGTGGAACAGAATCAAATCCTCAAAAGATACCAACACCACCCCAGTCAGGAATTTCCTCTACCACTGCGGAAACGTATTGGAATGGTGGATTATCACATTGGGCAAATGATTGTGTAAACCAAGGTTATATAGTAGAAACCTTGCCTTACAATGGTCAGATTACTTACGGATTGACCAGTAACGCACAAGATTTAAGTCGTTATGCAGCGTATGTCGTTGATGAACCGAATATTAAATATACTACCGACTAAGTTAATCGGTTTACCAAGGAATCGACGCTTTTTTGGAAGTAAAGTAATTGGCAGCCCCGTTAGTTCCCCCAAGACTATTTCCAGATTTTACTCTGTAATTTGGTTGGTTGCCCCAATAGGCTGGCACATCTAAAATCACCATGTCTTCTCCAGTATCGTTAGCTACAAACGGTGCGATTTTATTTTGCCAATTCTGAATTCTAGGAATAGAGCGAATCGAATGAAACAAGTCCTTGCTGATATTGGTTAATTCTGAAATGTAACCCTTGTAAAGCGTCTGGTAAGCAGGAATCGCTAAAATTTTAGTGATTAAAGGCCGTTGCGACATGTTGCCCCAAGACAATGGATTTTGAGTCCCAGAATTATTCACGATGCTAGAGGTTCCCAAGGTATTATCGTAATCATACGGAATAAAATACGCTTTGCCATTTGGCGCAAAATAGAAAAAGAAATTATTACCATTGACCCAATAATCGTCCCACATTCCTATGACTACATTAGTGGCGTAAGTTTTTAAAAAGAGATTAACATCCATTTTTTGAGCAATCCAAGTTTCAAAATCAGCCCCAGTTTTGGTGTTTAAGTCGGCGATGAATTGCAATAATTCGGTTTTAGCAACAGGAAGTTCCAATTTTCTAGTTTTTAAATCGTAGGCATAATAAACAGATAGCGCCGGATTTATATTCACATCCTCTACTCCGATATTGGAAGTTGAAACAAAATTGGCATTCGTACCGCCACCCCAGCCTCCTTTCCATAAAAACCCTAGACCAGAACCCCATTGAGCCTGATTTTTTTGAATAAAATCTTCATCAATATTTTCAATCATAGCATACACTCCAAAGTTAGCAGGCACTGCGTCTCCGTCTACTTTAATTGTTACTCGGCAATAGGAAGCTCTTGGCGACGTCCAACATCCAAATCGCCGAAACAAATCATAACTGTAGATTTCTCGAATATAAGAAGCATCGTCTTTGAACCATTTCAAATTGAGTTTGTTTAGACCCATAAAACGTTGGGTATCTCGGTATTTTGAAAAATCCAAAGCAAAATGACTGTGGTGCCAATCGGGAGCAGTTGGGTTGTGTAATTCACCAGTAGCGCCTTCTGGTCTGCGCCGGCTAGTGTTTCCTTTTAGACGGAACCCGATGCTATCCAAATCAATGGTTTTTCCGTCATTAACAAAGGTAAAATGCGAGACTACTTTCTTGTCGTTGGCAGGGTTGAGGTCATAATTTTGTAATAGCTTATTCCACTCGCCAACAGTAATCTCTAAAGTAATCGTAGGAACTTGATTGAGGTTGAAAATATCGGCGATATAGTTCGGCGGCGAAGGTTTGTTTGAGGAAGTAGTTGGAGAGGTTTGTCCCGAATTATCCACATTGCTACAATACAACAACAATAAGACTGGAAAAACAAAAAATAATTTTTTCATAAGACTTCGGCTTTCTAAATAGTTTTCAGGCTGCTAAGATACTTCGGAAATGTGAATTAAACTCGGGAGTAATAGAGTTTAACATCCTATAGATTTGAATTTCTTAGGGTTACTGGTTTAGCTGAAGGAAAATGACATGAGTTTTTTGGAATTGTTTTTCAAAAAAATAGTCGTAGGGTATTCGAACAAGACAATATATATGAATTAATTTTAAAAGTGGGTTAAGTTAATATTACCAATAATTCACATTTAAAACTTGCATATTAATAAATTGTTATTATTTTTATTAAACTATTTATAAAATAACTAATAACTATAATGAAATACCCAGCAATTCAGAATTACATCAACGGGAAATTTGTTTCCGCTTCTACTACAAAAACCATGGACGTTATTTCGCCGCTAGACGGCAACCACCTTTCTACCGTTCCCATGTCAACCAACAAAGATTTAGATGATGCCGTAAAAGCAGCTCAAGCCGCCTTCCCGGGATGGAGCAAAACTCCCATAAAAGAGCGTGTTCAAGTGTTTTTCCGATACAAATATTTACTAGAAAAACATCTAAAAGAACTGGCAGAATTGTGTAGCGAAGAGAACGGAAAAACGTATGGAGAATCGGTTGCCGAAATTGAAAAATGTATCGAATTGACCGAATTCGCAACCTCATTACCACAATTAATAACCGGTGAATTATTAGAAGTCAGCAAAGGCGTTGAATGCAGAACAGAACATGTTCCTTTGGGTGTTGTGGCTTCCATAGTGCCGTTCAACTTTCCATCGATGGTTCCCAATTGGACCATTCCAAATGCAATTGCTTTAGGGAATTGCATGATCATCAAACCTTCTGAAAAAGTGCCGTTGAGCTGTGGCCGATTGGCTGAAATATTAAAAGAAGCAGGTTTGCCCGATGGGGTTTTCAATGTAGTGCATGGGGATGTCGACATTGTGGAAGCCATTTGCGATCATCCCAATATTGAAGCAGTTTCTTTTGTAGGTTCTACGAAAGTGGCCAAGATTGTATACCAAAGAGCGACACATAACTATAAAAGATGTTTGTCATTAGGAGGTGCCAAAAATCACTTGATGGTTTTGCCAGATGCCATTCCGGAAATGACCGCGCAGAACGTAGCCGCTTCCATGTCGGGGTGTGCCGGCCAAAGATGCATGGCGGCTTCAGCGATGATTGGCGTTGGAAACGTCGATGTTATTGTTTCCAAAATTTGTGACGAAGCTAGAAAAATTATTCCCGGAGTAAATTTGGGAGCCGTAATTAATAAAGAATCGCAAGAACGCATCGAGCGTTACATCACTCAAGCTGAAAAAGATGGCGCAAAAATATTGGTGGATGGAAGAAATACTAAAGTGGCCGGCAAAGAAAACGGAACTTATGTTGGTCCCACAGTTATTGACTATGTAACTCCCGAAATGAGCGTTGCAACTGAAGAAATTTTCGGACCTGTAATTTCCATTATAAGAACCAATACCGTTGACGAAGCCTTGGCAATCGAAAATGCAAATCCATACGGAAATGCCGCTAGCGTCTTTACCCAAAACGGGGGAATGGCACGTTACATTATCGATAAAGCCAGCGCTGGAATGATCGGAGTCAATGTTGGCGTTCCAGTTCCAAGAGAGCCGTTTAGTTTCGGAGGTTGGAATGAGAGTAAATTTGGAGTTGGGGATATCACCGGAAAAAGTTCCATCGAATTTTGGACCAAATTAAAAAAGAGCACGATTAAATGGAACGCAGAAGCCGGTGTCAACTGGATGAGCTAATAAAATACAATTCAAAATGATTACGAAAGAACAAATTTTAACAAAAGAACAAATCATAAGCGATAGCAAAGAGTTTAGTTTGTTCTCTTGGTCGGCACAAGCTAGTGTCAATCCAATCGCTATAGAAAGAGCCGAAGGCGTTTATTTATACGACTATGATGGCAACCGAATTATCGATTTTTCCTCCGGATTAATGTCGGTGAATATTGGTCATGGCGATCAAAGAGTGACCGATGCCGTGGTCGAACAAATGCAAAAAGTGAGTTTTGTAACACCATCATGCACCACAGAAATCAGAGCAAAATTATCCAGAAAACTAGCTGAAATCTGTCCGGGCGATTTGAACAAAGCGTTTTATACGTTGTGCGGAACTTCGTCTATTGACAACGCCATCAAACTGGCAAGATTGTACACCGGAAGACACAAAATCATAGGAAGATACCGCGCTTTTCACGGGGGTTCTATTGGCGGAATGACCGTTGGTGGCGACCCTAGAAAATTAGCAAACGATTCCCAACAAATGCCGAATGCAGTGCACTTAGACGATCCGTATTATTTCTTTGGAATGAAAGATTTAGACGATGCGACTAAGTTGAGTTTAAGTTTAGAGTATGTAGAAAGAGTGATTCACTTAGAAGGTAAAACTAATATTGCGGCGTTTATTTTTGAAGGCGAAAGCGGTTCTTCGGGTTGCTTGCATTATCCGAAAGGATATTTAAAAGGGGTGAAAGCACTGTGCGAAAAATACGGAATTTTATTCGTTGCCGATGAAGTCATGAGTGGTTTCGGAAGAACAGGCCAATGGTTCGGGTTTCAAAATCACGATATCATTCCCGATATGATTTGTATGGCCAAAGGATTAACGTCTTCTTATTTGCCTTTAGGGTGTTTGATGGTTTCCGATAAAATTGCCGAGAAATACGAGAACACTCCCATGATGATTGGGTTAACTTATAACGGGCATCCCGTAGCTTTGGCTGCCGCCTTGGCAGTAATCAACATTTATGAAAGCGACAATCTAATTGCCAACACCCGAAAAATGAGCGCTTATTTAGAATCTAGAATAGAAGAAATGAGAAGCAAACATCCGAGTATGGGAACGTTCAGAAATACAGGACTTTTAGGGTGCTTAGATATCTTAAAAAATAAAACTACAGGCGAATTGATTTCTCCGTATAATGGAGCAGGGGACGATTTAAAAATCACGAATCAAATAGCAGCCAAAGTTCGAGAATTGGGGCTGTACACCTTCGTGCGTTGGGGTTATATTTTTATTGCGCCACCCTTATGTGTCACCGAAGCGCAAATCGATGAAGGACTAGCCATCATTAGTGAAGCATTAAAAATTGCCGATGCAGTAGTAATCGCATAAATCAGATCCAACTTGACAAACGAAAATTTACATACTAGAAACACCGCTCTGTATAGCGAAGACTTGGCCCCAATTTCAGAGGCAAAACGCAGTTGGGGAACATGGAATTATGCGGCCTTATGGATTAGCATGAGTTTGTGTATTCCAACCTATATGCTGTCGAGCTCCTTAATTGAAGGCGGAATGAATTGGTGGCAAGCCATTCTTACCATTTTCTTAGGAAACACCATTGTCTTGATTCCGATGGTTTTAAATGGTCACGCGGGAGCCAAATACGGAATCCCATTTCCAGTTTTTGCCCGAGCAAGTTTCGGAACCAAAGGCGCAAACATTCCAGCATTATTGCGAGCAATTGTCGCTTGCGGTTGGTTCGGAATTCAAACTTGGATTGGCGGTTTTGCGATTTTTCAAATGATGCGTTTGTGGATTCCAGCTTTGGACACTTTGCCACAAGTCTTCCCAGATTCTTTCGGTTTGCAAACCGGACCCGCGATTTGTTTTTTTCTATTTTGGATCTTGAACATGTTTGTCGTCTATTTAGGAGTCGATAGCATCCGAAAATTATTAGTATTCAAAGCATTCTTTTTACCTATCGCCGCCTTAGCCTTATTGTTTTGGGCATTAATTGCAGCACATGGTTTGGGGCCTATTTTAGCTACCCCATCGAAGTTTGCCACGACCACTGATTTCTTTCATTTCTTCTTCCCGGCCTTGACGGGTATGGTAGGGTTTTGGGCCACATTGTCGTTGAACATTCCCGATTTTACCCGATATGCAAAATCGCAGAAAGCCCAAATCAAAGGACAAATTTACGGACTGCCAACATCGATGACTTTATTTGCATTTATTGGAGTCGTAGTTACTTCGGCAACGACGATCGTTTTTGGAACCACCATTTGGGATCCGGTAGTTTTAGCCGGAAAATTTGACAGCAAACTGTTGGTAAGTGCGGCGATGATCGCGGTTGCCATTTCTACCTTGGCGACAAATATCGCAGCCAATATTGTAAGCCCAGCCAATGATTTTGCCCATTTTGCCCCATCCAAAATTGATTTCAGAAAAGGCGGTTATATCACAGGGGTTATAGGAATTTTAATCTTCCCTTGGAAATTAATAGCCGATCCAACGGGTTATATTTTCACATGGTTGGTAGGATATTCGAGTTTGCTAGGTCCCGTTGGCGGGATCATGATTGTCGATTACTATTTTATCAGAAAACAAGAATTGATTTTAAAGGATCTCTACGATTCAAAAGGAATTTATAGCTTTTCAAACGGATTTAATAAGGCCGCTATCGTGGCTTTATTGCTGGGCATAGCGCCCAATGTTCCTGGATTTTTAACTACAATCAAAGTGGTCGGACCAGATGTTTTTCCGAGCTGGATTTCGGGATTGTACAGTTACGCATGGTTCGTCGGATTCGGATTAAGCGGTTTGATTTATTGGCTTTTAATGAAGAAAA
>CALPUN020000090.1 GCA_943326765.2 Bifidobacterium breve
ACAATGGCATCTTTCAAACTGTGGTGGTTGATGCTGTAAATTTCTTCTGAAGTCAATTGTAAGCCCATTTTTTGCATATCTCTATGGTTAAGGCGCTCAATAAACATTAAAAACCACATTCCTTCGTCGGCTTTTACGCTCATTGGCAAAAGCATGATTCCAAGAATTAAGGAGACAATAATTTTTTTCATTTTTATAAATTGAATTGGTTAGTAAAAGTGAGGAAGTAGTCGGTTAAAAGGCTTGTCTGTTACAACAAACCCAAAACTACTCTCAAATTGTGCGTGCGAATATAAGGCTTTTTCCAAAAAACAGAAAGGAAGTTCGTGAAAACTAAAACGTTGGAGTTCTATTCATTGATTTGGGTGAATTAATCTTTAACCAACTCAACATACTTTATGCACTAGCATTGCTGCGAACTTATCGAAAAGAGGCGGCACTTGTCATTTTTGACAAAATTAAAGTAAACCTATTTGACTTGAATTTAAAAACCCAGATGTTGGAGGTCTACGAGGTCTTAACAAAGAAATTTAAATACTAAAAAAAGCAGCTCTAAATAAAGAACTGCTTTTCTCTAACAACCAAAAAATAAACTATTTTTTTTTTACAAACTTGCTTTGAAACTTTTCAACTGCACAATAGTATTTTTTATTAAATCCCAGATAATGCATTGGTGATTTTGGCGGTAAGCTTCATTAATTTGGGCGCATAATGTGGATCGGTACAAGTTGCCAGATCATCCTGCATTTCAGCTGCTTTTGTAGCCATCTCAGTATATTCGGAAATGACATTTGGGTCAGATGGATGCGCTTTATACTTTTTAATAAAATCAATATAGTCTTCTGCAAACGCTTCATAATCAGAATAAAATTGTTTGCAATCGCCACCATCTGAGTTAGCACTATTGTCAATTATCGGGTTCGTTACGAGATTGATTATATCTGCTCTTGTAATTTCTATCCCTTTACCATTCTTCAGGACTTCTGCTATTACTTCTTCAGTAGTGCTCATTGCTTTCGATTTAAATAGCACCGTAACTTCGTCCCCTGGCTTTCCTTTCAATAGTGATTTAATTTTATCCCAATCTGCTACTCCTGAAGGTGAAAAATCCAAATTTATTGGACTTCCACTACCATCAATTATCTGAAGGCTCAAAGACCCAATCGCAGTATATTCGCCAATTTTGCTTTGATCAAAAGAAGTAGTAACCTTAAACTTTATTGAAAGTGACAATTCTTCACCAAAAGTTCCTGTAGATTTCTTAATCTCGTAGGCGCCCGGCACCACTGCTATATAGTCTTTAGAATCCCCAATAATACTAACTTTATCAACCGTTACTATTGTTTTATCACTTCCACCACAACTTACTAAAATCATAGCGGTCATTAGTGTTAAACCTAAAATGGATGTTATTTTTTTCATTCTATTTTTAGTATCTGTAGTACCCGCATTTTTAAGCTTGGTGGTAATACCCTGTTTTAGCCGGGGACTTTTTTAAAATTAAACGCTACTGATGTATAGAGCAACTGCAGCGTTTAATCCTTTTTTTTTCATTTCTTTATTTTAAGTAACCCCTTATTTTTTTGCTTTTGCTTTTGCTGCGGCTTGCTTTTTCAACTGTGCGGTTCTTCTTGGGTCTTTCTGAGACTTTTTAGATTCGTCTATGAATGCATCTTTGGCATTACCAGTTGTAACTTTTGGATTTTCTTGTGTTTGCGATTCATCCCCATAACTTATCGAGTTGCCATTGCTTTTATTTCCCTTTTCTCCTGGCTTGAGTTGATTCGTTGGTTGTTGGGCATAAATGTTCAAACCAAGTAACATTACCAATGATGATAGAATAATTTTTGCTTTCATTATATTTATTAATTAATTTATGCCTACTCATTTCGCTTTTCGGCTTCCGCGTTAGAATCTTTTAAAGGATTTTATATCTAATTATTCTGCGCTTTTACTTAGAAAGTTTTTTCAAAGTCTAAGGTGCCATCTTCTTTATAGTATTTCCAATGTGCTCCAATTCTTGGATCCTGCCCTTCATTATCTTTATAATCTCCTTCTGCTTCTAGGTTTCCGTTTTTATAATAACTTATCCAATGGCCAATCTGATCGGTTTCCCAATTTGGAGCAACGCTACATTCTTTTTTTATGGTTCCTTTCGCTTCCATCTGACCGTTTGGATAGTACGAAGTGTATTCCCCTGGAGCAATTATTTCATCATTACCATCTATTTTACTAACAAAACAAACATCTCGTTTTCCACCATCTAAATAAAAGCTCTCCGAAATTTTTGTTTTGTCAACATTGCCTTCATCGTCAAAAAAACACTTTCTTAAATGATCTGGCGTGTCTATACCATTGTTAGTTAGTGGATATTCACCAGTATCGGTTTTAGGTAAAATCCATTCCCCCACATTTTTTTCCTGTTTGTACATTCCTTTTTGGATAATAATCCCCTTTGAGTTGTACATTAAATAATCTCCATCCCATTTATCGTCTGTTTTGTTAGCTAAAACCCAAGGTTTGCCGTCATCATAATATGTTTTAAAAGGTCCTGTTCTATTGTATTCACTTACAATACTTCCGTCATTCTTGTAAATTATTTCTTTTGCAATAACATCATTAGTGAAATTTTCTGTTTTACTAATTTTACCATTAGAAAAATACCGAATCGTACTGATTAGCTGCCCTAATTTGTATTTAAATTCGCCATATTTTACTTGAGTCCCAAACTTTAAATGTTTGTTAACATCGCCGTCAAGACCATTTTCTTTATAGGAGCTCCCTTCATAGATATAATCATAAATTATAAAAACGCCTTCTTTCTCCCCATTAACGTAATTGCCAACCGTTAAAAGCTTTGATGCTCCTGGTGAAGAATTAAAGCCAACATATTCATAGTATTCTTTACATAGTCCATAAATTACACCGTTTTTAAACGTGGCATCCATTCCTATTAGCCCATTTTCAAAATAAACTTTATAATTACCATTACGCTGTTCCTGTGCATTTACAGTGAAAATTTCTTTGATTTTCGTGCCCTGCCAATCATAATAGGTCTTTTTTACCTTTTGTGCGTTGCTATTATTAATGAATCCAATTGTTAAAAATAATACTAAACACAGTTGCAAATACTTTGTTGATTTCATCTTCGGTTGATTAATTTGTTAATTGTCAGTTTCAATATAAGTCATAGTCGCTTGCGTCATCGAGCTTGATAGAATTTCAAGTTCAAAGGTTGTTTTTTCAGGAAAAATTATTGGAAAATTTATAGCAGTCTCTGATAAATAAACTAGAGGTCCTTTATTAAAAACAAGATCATTGATCCGTTTTAGTACAATTGCATTGGCACTTTCTTCCGTCTCTTGAACACTTTTTCGTTCACAATAAACATTGTAAATATACCAGGTCTTGCCTTCAGGAACTTTAAATACCGAATTGTTAGAATTAAATTCAATCAGGTTTACTTTGCCCTTTGGAACTATTTGAGCAGAAATACTTAACGAGGATAAGTATAAAATAAGCAAAAGAGTAAGGGGCTTCTTTTTAAAACGCAAAAGAGATACGGGTGCTTTTTTAACAATTGTAGTAATGAAGTAGGCTTTCATTTTCTGTGAATTTATTTCCACAAATGAATAGCAAACTTAAATTTTAAAAAAGTGCAACTTAGTGCAACTTAGTTCTAGTGGTCGATAGTAGAGCAAACCATTTGGCTCAAAATAAGGAAGTGTGTTTTTGATGGATTTGTCAAAAATTTTATCCGGAAGTAATTCATATTCTTCCTTGAATATTTCTTTCAAAAGAACAAAGTACTTGTAATCAAAAGTCGAATCGCAGAATGTTTCTGCGATGCAATGAAAGACAATTCTATTATATTGTTTTTCAATCGTATTGTATATTGTTTTGCCATATTCTAATAGAGTCACCACGTAATCCTCAATTTCAGTTTTAGATTTATTAGTCAGAATTAAATACCAAATTTTGTAAGCTTTGTATCGCATTTTGGGGTAAATAAAGAGCAACTCAAGATCATTACTTTCAAAAGGTTGATGCAAATACATTTCATCCCCTATTTTTAAAGCTTTCTCCAAGTCTCCTTTGAGATAGTAATACCGAAATAAAACTGATTTCGAAAACACAAAATCTCGTAAATCATTCAATGAGTAATCTGCTTTTAAGTTAGACGGATACAACTCGTAAGCATAATCACTGCCCTTAATTCTAAAAGAAGGGTCAAAGAGATTTTCTAATACATATTCTTTAACAAAATCATTTTTTATGAATTTCTTAAAAAAACGTTTCGGATCTTTAACCTGTTGCAAACTATCAAAAACATCTAAGCCAATATGGAATTGATACTTATGGTCTTTATCGGCGAGACTCTCAAAATAGGCAAACAATGGTTTGTCTGCTTCCATCGAAATGCAATGATACAGTAACTCTTTATTCCCACTCTGCCTGCTGACTATTTTACTGAGAAATTGATCATTACTATTGACTGCTTCATAATAAATATCCCAATTCGTATATCCAACATAGTTAGCTAACACGTTTAGTGTGTGCCGATAAGGAACAATTCCTTTGTAATTTAAAAACAACCTATAGAGAGTAGTTTCAGAAATGCTGCCGTAACCCTCCAGTAAAAGAATTTGACTCAATTTTGCACAATCCGGCTTGCTTAAAATGCAAAATTTCAATTTGGTTTCTATTAGGCTTTTTAGTTCTAACAGACTGTAAGAATTGAAGGGAAAATTATGATTTTTCATTTTATAAACCTGCTATGACAAAATAATGTGATGGGAACAAATATACAATCTTTATTATACCACAGAGTCATCGTCCAAAAAATTAGGCTGATATAATTAAGTTCCGATTTTCAAAAATTACAACAACAATAAAAACCCGCCAATGCTTGCAAAGCAGATTAAAACCCAGTCTTTTGCTCGCAATTTTTCTTTGAAAAAGTAAAGTCCAAATGCCACTGCGATGAGTTCAAATAGCAATCCAATTAGGATATTCAAACTCACCGGAAATTGGGTCAGCGTGAAATTACTTAACAACGTTCCGCCTGCAACGAGAAAGCCCATAAGCAAACAAAACAAGGAACTGTGCCGATCTATTTTCGAAGGCCAAAGTCTTTTTTCCTTAAAAATAAGCAACCCAATGCAAGAAATTAAAACGCAAATTTCTAGAATAAAACTAAAGGAAAGAACTCCAAATTTTTTTATTGGAACAAGATAAAACACAAAAGAAATGCCCCAAAAGATACTGAATAATAAAACTAGAACAACTTCCTTTGACAATTGAAACTGTTGTAATTTCTCTCTTTGATGCACTAACAATCCTATCATAATGAGCGCTAAAGCACCATATTTTGAAATGCTTACTGTTTCATCGTAAACTATCAAGGATGTTATAAATGAAAATGCGGAAGAAATCACAACTAGTGGTGCCGCAATACTATACCTTCCTATTTGCATAGCATTCGTATAGAAATAAAGTCCCCAAAAGCTAAATAAACATATTGAGATACAGATTATCCAATCCTTTATACCAATTGTGGTGGGTGGCAGTTGTTTAAAAAAATCTATTTCAAAAAAATTTACTACTACTGCTATTGTAGAGAGAAAAAACAGGGTTGCTATAACTCTAAAAAAAATGAAATGATAATTTTTCCTTTCTACCACTAATATTTTTTTCCAAAGAATTCCAGACGCCAAAAAAAATAAGGAGGACAGTAATTTTAGAAAAACAGAGGTTTTGAATTCAAGCATACTTAATTAGTCAAATGGCACTGAGAAACAAATCTACACTTCCTAAACATTCAACATGCTCCATAACTTGTCTTTCAACTCCGTCAAACCTTGTTGAGCCACGGAAGAAATAAACAAATAAGGAATATTTTTGAAATCTTGGTCTAGTTGAATTTTCAACTCCGCTTTCAATTCGTCGTCGAGCATGTCGCATTTCGAAATGACCAACATCCGCTCTTTATCCAACATTTCTGGGTTGTATTTCGTGAGTTCATTTACCAAAATATCATACTCCGCTTTAATATCGGGCGTATCCACAGGAACTAAAAACAACAAAGTCGAATTGCGCTCGATATGACGTAAGAAGTAATGCCCCAAGCCTTTGCCTTCGGCTGCTCCCTCAATAATTCCTGGGATATCGGCAATCACAAACGACTGAAAATCACGGTAGGCTACAATACCCAAATTGGGTTTCAACGTCGTAAAAGGATAATCGGCAATTTTCGGTTTTGCAGACGTTAGCACTGACAAAAGCGTCGATTTTCCAGCATTCGGAAATCCTACCAAACCTACATCGGCCAAGACTTTCAATTCTAGCACCACGTCCATTTCTAATCCGGGTAAACCCGGTTGTGCGTAGCGAGGTGTTTGGTTCGTTGCACTTCTAAAATGCCAGTTCCCCAACCCGCCTTTTCCACCTTGCGCTAAGATTCTTTTTTCACCCTCTTCGGTTATTTCGAACAAAATTTCATTGGTTTCTTTGTCGCGCACTACTGTTCCTAATGGCACTTCGATAATTTTATCATCGCCATCCGCTCCGGTGCTTCGATCACTACCACCGTCGCCCCCATAGCCTGCCTTTACGTGTCGTGCAAATTTCAAATGGAACAGCGTCCACAATCCTTTGTTGCCTACTAAATAAACATGACCCCCACGACCACCATCGCCACCATCAGGACCGCCTTTTTCAATAAATTTTTCACGATGCAAATGCGTAGAACCTTTACCACCTTTTCCTGAGGATACAAATATCTTTACGTAATCTACAAAATTTCCTTCTGTCATAATTTCTTGTTGTAGGTTGTAAGTTGTAGGTTGTAAGTTACTCTATTCAACTTACAACGTACAACCTACAACTATTATTAACCCCGCAGGGATTTCACCATCACTTTATCTATTTTCACACCATCCATATCGATGACTTCTAATTCAAATTTTTGCCAAACTAGCTTCTCTCCTTGCTTGGGAATGCGAGACAACTCGGTCATGATCAAACCACTTACAGTAGTCACTTCATAATCACTAATCAAATCGTCTAGGTCGAAGTATGTTAAGAAATCGTGCAAGGAATAATGACCGTCTACCAACCAAGTGCCATCTTCCCGAGCTACCAATTGAAAATCTTCTTTGTAAAACTCCGCAGCATCACCCACCAAAGCTTCTAAAATATCATTCAGTGTGATTACGCCTTGAAATACTCCGTATTCATCAGAAACAAAAGCATAGTGAATCCCACTTTTTTTGAAATTCTCCAACGCTTTATATGCTGTGGTTTGCTCCATAATAAAAGGCGCTTCCGTCATGATTTCAGCTAAATTGAAGGTGTCTTTTTCGAAATGAGCGAAGATGTTTTTTAAATTCACCACGCCAACAATATCATCGTAATTAGCATCAAAAACAGGATAAATGGAATGCAGTTCCTTAAGCATCAAGTTGCGAACTTCTTGTTTACTGGCATGCAACGGCAAAAAAACTACCGATTTTCGATGCGTCATTAGCGAATTGACTTTACGATCGCCAATGTGAAACACCCGTTCTACAATATCTTGTTCAATCTCTTGTACTTCGCCCCCTTCAGTGCCTTCTTTAATAATGGCTTTGATTTCTTCCTCAGTCACTTTCCCATCGGCAGAAGGTTTGATTCGGAATATCTTTAACAAAAACTCCGTAGAGATGGTGAGCAACCAAATAAAAGGCGCGGTAAGAATAGAAATCATTTTCATCGGAAGTGCCACCGCTTTAGCAATGCCTTCGGGATGGTTTAACCCGATGCGTTTTGGAAGTAATTCTCCCAATACCAAAGAGAAAAACGTTAAGATGACTACTACCACTGCTACGGCAATAGAATGGGAAAAAGGTTTCAAGCTTTCAAAACTACTCACAAAGACTTGCACACTTTCGGTAATGGAATCACCACTGAAAATACCTGTAAGGATCCCAATTAAGGTAATCCCGATTTGCGTAGTCGACAGTAATTTATTAGGAGAATTAGCTAACTCCAGGGCTATTTTAGCACCCTCGTTTCCTTTTTTCGCGGCGGTCTCCAATCGGTTTTTACGCGCAGAAATAAGCGCGATTTCCGACATCGAGAAAACCCCGTTGAGGACAATTAGAAAGAGAATGATTAATAATTCCAATAGTGATCGATTTGATTAGTGGTGTATTTTTTTAGTCGAGTGCCATCGTTATCTTAGCACAATATATTAGGCCGGATAGTAGTAGAGAGTAGCATCTCGACTGCGCTCGGTGTGACAAAGCCATAAAAATATTGCAACGAATAGCCGGAATGGCTTCTATAAATTTTCAATAACCGTACTCAAGCGTTGCGTAATTTCTTCAATCGAACCGATTCCGTTTACAGCATGAAACTTGCCTTGCGCTTGGTAATACTGCATCAAGGGTGCCGTTTTCTCGTTGTATTCCTGGTAGCGGTTGCGTATTTTTTCTTCGTCTTGATCGTCCGGTCTTCCCGAGGTTTTCCCTCGTTCTAGAAGACGCTGTACCAAAATTTCATCATCTGCCTCTAACGCAATAGTGGCGGTAATTGTTTGTTTTTTGGATTCTAAAAACAGATCTAGTGCTTCCGCCTGAGCAATCGTTCTTGGGAAACCATCAAAAAGAAAACCACTCGATTGTGGGTTATTATCGACTTCGCGCTGCAGCATTTGAATGGTTACCGCATCCGGTACTAAATCGCCTTTATCCATATAGGTTTTGGCTAATTGCCCCAACTCGGTTTCATTTTTAATGTTGAATCTAAAAATATCTCCAGTAGATAAATGGGTTAAATTGTATTTTTCTTTTAAAAATTCAGCTTGTGTGCCTTTTCCTGCACCTGGTTTTCCGAAAAGAACGATATTGATCATTGTGAAAAATTATGTTTTTATAGTATTAGTTGTGGGCTATTAGTATTGGGATGCTTTATTCAGCTAGTTGGTAAATGTCTCTCAGATTTCGTCCCAATCCATCATAGTCTAAACCATAACCAACGATAAATTTGTCTGGAATTCGGATGCCAACGTAATCTATTTTAATGTCTTTTTTGTAGGCATCTGGTTTTAAAAACAAGGTGGCAATTTTGAAATGTTTGACCTTTTGTTCTTTAAAAATTGCTTTCAATTCCTCGATAGTATTTCCTGTATCGACGATATCTTCAACGATTACGACCGTTTTACCTTCTAAGTCTTGATTGATACCAATTAGTTGTTTTACCGAATGGGTCGATTGCGTCCCTTCATAAGAAGCCATTTTAACAAAACTTACTTCACACATGCCGCGGTAATGCTTCATTAAATCGGCCATAACCATAAAAGCGCCATTTAAAACCCCTACAAAAACAGGCACATCATCAAAAAAATCATCGTCCATTTGTTTGGCGATATTGGCAATAGCGAATTCTATTTCTTCTGCGGATATAAAAGGAACAAAATGTTTATCGTGGAGTTGTATCACTTTATACGTATTTTAAAATAAGGCACAAAGATACAGAATTTCAATTTGTGAAAAAAGCTATCAAAGTGGATTTGTAACCAATCCCTATTTTTTATTTTGAATTCGTTTCTGTAAGTGTTTTGACGATACTTTATTTTATATCTTAGACGCCTTAATTGCAACTCAACTATGGCGTCCTTACATCCGAACACCTCTATTTTAGGCACTCAGAATGCACGCCATTTATTGCGAAGATGTAGTTTCGTCTATACCAAACCGCTGGTTAGCCAACTCGCATTATTAAATCCAAGTCAAGCTTTAGAGCTACTTTTGCAAGACAACCCCTTAAACTTGCTTTTCCCTTATGACCCACTCC
>CALPUN020000091.1 GCA_943326765.2 Bifidobacterium breve
GCAAACCAAAATCGATGAAGTGTTCCCAAAAGAGGACTTTCAAGTAACACTAACCGGAAAAGCCTTGGTGTTTCAAAAAGGAACTTCCTACTTAATCAACAACTTAATTGAATCGTTGATTTTTGCGATTTTGCTGATTGCCGGTTTGATGGCTTATTTGTTCCGATCGGTGAAAATGGTTTTGGCTTCGGTGATTACGAACATCTTGCCGTTGTGCATTACCTCGGGATTGATGGGGTATTTTGGTATTCCCTTAAAACCATCTACGATCTTAGTCTTTAGCATTGCTTTTGGGATTTCGGTTGACAATGCAATTCAGTTCATGGCGAAATACCGACACGACTTATTACAAAACAATGGCAAAGTAAAAAAATCCGTGTTTAGTGCGCTTCGGGAAACCGGAATTAGCACGTTTTATACTTCGGTAGTCTTGATTTTTGGTTTTGCTATTTTCACACTTTCGAGTTTTAGCGGCACGATTGCTTTGGGTGGCTTAATTTCGTGCACGTTACTTTTTGCGATGTTTGCTAATTTGTTAGTGTTGCCCGCTTTGGTGCTGACGTTTGAAAAAAAACGCGCTAAGAAAGAGGATTATGACGACGAATAAAACGCTCAAAGCTACCCAGCATCCTAGCCCCGATAGTAGTGGAAATCCTTTTTATAAAAGCTTCCTGCTTTTATAAAAATATTGCAACGGATAGCGGGAAATAGCTCCTAAAAAATCAGAACAAATCTGCTATATTTGCAGTTCAAAATACCCTCTGAAAATTGAAAAAAATAACGATATCTTTTTTAAAATGAAACATACTAAAGTTAAAGACTTACTGCACAGTGCGAGCACACTACAAAACATTAACGCCAAAGGCTGGGTAAGAACGTTTCGAAACAATCAATTTATTGCGTTGAACGACGGTTCCACGCTCAACAATATTCAGTGCGTCGTTGATTTTGAAAACACGCCCGAAGAAATCTTGAAACGCATTACTACGGGAGCGGCAGTTTCGGTTACCGGTGATTTGGTAGAAAGTAAAGGCGCAGGTCAGAAATATGAAATTCAAGTAACCGCTTTAGAAATATTGGGCGATTCGGATGCGGAGAAGTTTCCGATGCAACCTAAAAAACACTCGTTAGAATTCTTGCGTGAAAATGCACATTTGCGCGTGCGAACCAATGCTTTTGGTGCGATTATGCGCGTGCGTTCGGTGTTGTCGTTTGCGGTGCACCAGTATTTTCAAGAAAAAGGATTTGTGTATGTGAACACGCCCATCATTACGGGTTCGGATGCGGAAGGTGCCGGAGAAATGTTTAAAGTGACCGCGTTGCCTTTTGATGGAACGCCAAGAACTGAAGACGGCAAAGTAAATTACAAAGAAGATTTCTTTGGAAAAGAAACCAACTTAACCGTTTCCGGACAATTAGAAGCGGAGACCTTTGCGATGGCGTTGGGTCAGGTATATACTTTTGGACCGACGTTTCGTGCGGAAAACTCGAATACTTCGCGTCACTTGGCCGAATTCTGGATGATTGAGCCGGAAGTTGCCTTCAATGATTTGAACGATAATATGGATTTGGCGGAAGATTTTATCAAATATGTGGTAAACTATACTGTTCAAAAATGTGGCGACGATTTGAAATTCTTAGAAGGACGATTACTAGAAGAAGAAAAAGCAAAACCACAAGCGGAACGCAGTGAAATGGGGTTGTTAGAGAAATTGAATTTCGTTTTGGAGAACGATTTCAAACGCGTTTCTTATACAGAAGCGATTTCGATTTTGAAAGATTCTACACCAAATAAAAAGAAAAAATTCAACTACATCATTGAAGAATGGGGTGCTGATTTGCAAAGCGAACACGAACGATTCTTGGTAGAAAAACATTTCAAATGTCCGGTGATTTTATACGATTATCCAGCCAATATTAAAGCGTTTTACATGCGTTTGAATGAAGATGGCAAAACGGTTCGCGCTATGGATATATTATTTCCAGGAATTGGAGAAATTGTTGGTGGTTCGCAAAGAGAAGAGCGCCATGAGGTGTTGCTTGAAAAGATGAAGGTGTTGGGCATCGATGAAGAAGAATTGTGGTGGTATTTAGACACGCGTCGATTCGGAACTGCTATTCATTCGGGATTCGGATTGGGCTTTGAGCGTTTGGTGCTTTTCGTAACGGGCATGTCGAACATTCGTGATGTGATTCCGTTTCCAAGAACTCCGGGCAGTGCCGAGTTTTAATGGACGTCGAATTTGTTGATTTGAAAAACAACTAACACATCCCCAAATTAACAACCATGTTAAAACAATTTCTAAATCTTAAGTTATCTCAGAAATTATCCCCTCAACAAATTCAGTTGATGAAGTTAATTCAGATGCCTACGCAAGCGTTTGAACAGCGTTTGAAAGAAGAGATGAATGAAAATCCGGCCTTGGAAGTTGGAAAAGAGGAGGACGATACTTTCGAAAAGGATGAGTTCGACAACGAAGAAGCTTACGATGATTTCGACGACAACGATTCGATTGAAACGGAAGACATCAACATTGACGAATACTTAAGCAACGACGAAACTCCGGAATACAAAACCCAAGTGAACAATTACAGTGACGATGACGACCATCGCGAATCGCCTTTGGCTTCGCCGGTGAGTTTTCATCAGGACTTGATTAATCAATTGAACACATTCATCTTAAATGAGGACGAGCGTGACATTGCTGAATTTTTGGTGGGAAGTATTGACGACATGGGGTATATTCGAAGAAGCACGCTCGATTTAGTGGATGATATGGCCTTCACCCAAGGAATTTACACCGATGAAAAAACGGTGGAGAGAATCCTAAATATCATTCACGAATTAGAACCTTCTGGCGTGGGCGCTCGCGATTTGCAGGAATGTTTGTTGCTGCAATTGAAACACAAGACCCCTACCGAATACGTGGCCTTGGCCATTGATATCATCGAAAATCAATTCGATGCCTTCACCAAAAAACACTACGATAAGTTGTTGCACCGATACCATGTTTCGAACGAACAACTTAAAAAAGCAGTGCACGAAATAGAAAAATTAAATCCGAAACCCGGTGGTTCTTTTACCGGAAACAATAAAATTACCGAAAATGTAGTTCCTGATTTTGCCATCCGAATTGTAGAAGGCGAATTGGAACTTACTCTAAATGGAAGAAACGCTCCGACGCTGCATGTCTCGAAAGACTATCAGGAAATGTTGCAAACGTATAAAGTCTCTATAGACAAATCGCATGCACAGAAAGATGCCGTGCAATTCATCAAGCAAAAATTGGATTCGGCCAAATGGTTTATTGATGCCATTAAGCAACGGCAAGAAACCCTTTGGGTAACGATGAATGCGATCATGCATTATCAAAAAGAGTTTTTTTTGGAGGGCGATGAAACGAAATTGCGACCGATGATTTTGCGTGATATTTCGGAAATGATTGCTATGGATATTTCTACCGTTTCTCGCGTGGCCAATAGCAAATATGTGGAAACTCCCTACGGCACCAAATTGATTAAAGAATTTTTCTCTGAAGCGATGATGAACGATCAAGGCGAAGAAGTTTCTACCTTAGAAATCAAGAAGATTCTTAAAAACATTTTGGAAGAAGAAGACAAGCACAAGCCATTACCCGACGATCAATTGGCTGAAATGCTTAAAGAAAAAGGCTATCCAATTGCCCGCAGAACCATTGCCAAATACCGCGAACAATTGGATATTCCGGTGGCTCGTTTGCGCAAAAAAATGTAACTTTTTGAGTTCAAAAAAAACCGTTGTTTTGAAAAAAATACTACCCCTTTTTTCTTATTTACTACACCCGCTCTTTATTCCTTTATACGGTACTTTAGTGTATTTGTTTTGTGTTGAGAATTCCTTTGAAAACGTGCAGAAATATCTGATGCTGATTCAAATCGTGCTGATTACGATTTTGATTCCTATGTTGTTCCTCTATCTGTTAAAAATCATCGGGAAGGTCGATTCTATAATGGTTTCTGATATTTCCCAACGCAAGATGCCGTTGATGATTCAGTTCTTTTTGATGGCGCTTTTAATTTTAAAAAGCATTACCATCGAGCGTGTTCCTGAATTATTCTTTTTCTTTTTTGGCGGGATGGTCAGTACGTTTATTGCTATTCTGTTGTTGTTTTTAAGATCAAAGGCTAGCATTCACATGATTGGAATTGGATCGCTCACCGTTTTTGTAATTGGAATTAGCATTCACAACTACAATAACATGTTAGTGCCTATTTCGCTTTTAATCCTTTTGAATGGTGTAGTGGCTTCTTCCAGATTGGCCATGAAAGCGCATACCGTAAAAGAATTGTTGATTGGATTTTTATTGGGATGGATTCCGCAATTGCTATTGTTTTACTTTTGGTTATAAGATGTAAAACATCAGTCCAAAATTCAAGCTATTGAAATCTACTTTAGCCGTATTCA
Organism: Bifidobacterium breve; assembly: GCA_943326765.2. GTDB lineage: Bacteria > Bacteroidota > Bacteroidia > Flavobacteriales > Flavobacteriaceae > Flavobacterium. Next base: position 4,445 of record CALPUN020000091.1, read on the forward strand.
CACGTTCTGATGGTTTAAACAAAGGGGTAACTCCGTAATAGCCATAGAAATTCCAAGTATTGTATCCCCACGCAATGTAAACGCCAGCTTGAAACTTGGTAAGACCGGGGTTGTTAGACACATTAAATTGGTATTGACTATCTTGATACACCGATTTGTTGTATACCAAATAACTCAATTGAAGTCCAGTATAAACGCGCCAAAACTTATGACTGTCGGGCGTAGACGTACGCCAACGGTATTCAATCGGAATATCCACAAATACCTCTTCGATTTTATTCTTTTGGTAAGGCACCCCTGCCGTTGTCGTATTGTAAATGACTTGATTATTTTCTGTTCTAATAATTAAGTTCTGTAAATATTTGTTGTACGACATTCCAAAACCTACCGCTACCGCTTTATTACGTTGTTTGTTGAACGGCATATCCTTTAAAAAACCGCCTTTAAACCCGGATGAAAATTTATTCTGAGAAACCCCTTCTGGGCGATTCAAAACCAAATTATAAGTAAAGGCAAAATAAAACTGATCTTCCCGATACAAAGTATCTCTTTCAATCATAGGCGCCGGTAGTTTGGCCTCCTGCGCAAAAACAGCACCGACGCTAAAAAAAACAAAACAAAAAAGAGAGTACCGCATTTTTATTTTTTGGTGGCTGAAAGGTACAAAAAACAGTGATAAACTTTAAATATTAAAATGTAAATTTGTGCAACAAACAAAACACTGTTAGCTAGAGCTGCAACCATTAAAGATTTTTTTATGGATAAAGAACAACACGAACTTTATGAAAATGCCCGCAAAAGAATCCAGCAAAAGAAACGATTGTACTATCATTTCGTCCTACTTGTTCTAGGGAGTTTGTTTTTATTCGTAGCCAATGTGCTTTTAAAATTCGGGAAACCCAATCTTTGGTACATTTGGGCGGTAACGGTTTGGATCTTTATCTTCGTGCTCCATTTTATTAAAGTATTCATCACCGATCGCTTTATGAATAAAGATTGGGAGCGCGAACAAATTGAACGCTTACTGCTCAAGCAAGTGCAAAAAATAAAACATTTAGAAACCAAAGTAACTGAGGACAACCCAACTAAATAAATTACGATGCTGATACTAATTGCGGCTGTTGCCGAAAACCTAGCTTTAGGCAAAGACAATGATTTGGTTTGGCATTTGCCGGATGATTTCAAACGATTCAAACAACTCACTTCGGGGCATTACATTATTATGGGCCGAAAAACCTTTGAAAGTTTTCCCAAACCACTGCCCAACAGAACGCACGTGATTATCACCCGTCAAAAAAATTATGCTGCCGAAGGTTGTTTAGTCGTTGCCTCGATGGAGGAAGCGATGGCGCTGCTTCCCAAAAACGAAGATGCTTTTATCATTGGGGGTGGCGAAATTTACCAACTTGGTTTGTCTTTTGCCGACAAGATGGAATTGACTAAAGTGCATACTTCCGTTGTTGCTGATACTTTTTTTCCAATCATTTCCCTTGAAGAATGGACATTGACAACCCAAGATTTCCATCCGAAAGACGAGAAACACCTCTACGATTTTACCTTCGAAACCTATTGTCGTAAAAAATAAAAAGCCCTTTTCAATAAGGTTTTTAGATTGTTTACTTTATAGTATCTTTGTCGAAAATCTGTATACAAGAAATGGTTACTCCTTATAAAAGCTCCAACTTATCCAAAAAAGAACAAGTTGCCCAAATGTTTGACACCATTTCTGGTAGCTACGACGACTTAAATCGAGTAATCTCTTTTGGCATTGATGTAAAATGGCGCCAAAAAGTATTGCAATTGGTAGCGGCTAAGAACCCGAAAACAATCTTAGATATCGCCACAGGAACTGGAGATTTAGCGATCCTAATGACCCAAACTAATGCCGATAAAATTATAGGGTTAGACATTTCGGCAGGCATGCTTGAAGTAGGGAAGAAAAAAATTGCGCATCAAAACCTCAACGATCGAATTGAAATGGTGTTGGCCGACTCTGAAGCATTGCCTTTTGAAGACGCTGCTTTTGATGCGATTACGGTGGCTTTTGGCGTTCGTAATTTTGAACATTTAGAAAAAGGGTTAGCAGAAATTCTTCGAGTTTTAAAACCCAACGGTATTTTTGTAATCTTAGAAACTTCAAATCCCACCAAAACACCATACAAACAAGGCTATACCTTTTACACCAAATACATTCTGCCCAACATTGGTCGCTTGTTTTCAAAAGACAACAGTGCCTATGGCTATTTATCAGCATCGGCTGCGGTATTCCCTTTTGGAGAAGCTTTAAACAATATTTTGCGAAAAATTGGGTTTATAGAAGTGGTAGCTTACCCGCAAACATTTGGCGTGGCAACTATTTATTCCGCTTCCAAAGCAAATTTAAAATAATTATGTTGCATTGTATTCTAACTAAATTACGCACCCATTCGAATAGTTTTGTCCTATTCCTACTGCTAATTGCTTCACTCCAAGGAAAAGCTCAAGGTGCCAAAGGTGTTTTTAACAAAGATCCATTAATCAATCTTGAAAATTTCGACAAACAACGAGTGTATTGGGGCTATTATTTAGGATTGAATTTTTACGATTATAAAATTGATTACATCAAAGACGGTCCTGATATTTTGGTCAATCGAACGGGTGGTTTCAACGTTGGACTGGTTGGTGATCTAAAATTGACGGAGTATTTGAGTCTTCGTTTTGAACCTGGCTTGTATTATACCCAGCGAAATTTAGAGTATTCGGGGTTTACAAAAGCGATTGATGCTAAACGAGAAATTCCCGCTACGTTTCTACATTTCCCTTTATTATTGAAATTCTTGTCGGTACGAACCGGAAACATTCGCCCTTATTTATTGGGTGGGTTTTCAGCTTCCATGAATTTGGCCAGCAACTCCAACTCTAAAGACGACAACGCCCAACAGAAATTTCGAGTAAAACCTTGGACTAGAAATTACGAAGTAGGATTTGGAATGGATTTGTATTTGGAATACTTCAAATTTTCTCCTTCGATTCGCGGCGTATTTGGGCTGAACGATGAGTTAATTCGCGATAACGACCCCAACAGTCCGTGGACTGGAAACATCAAATCGTTGAAAACCCGTGCCGTTTTTGTAAACTTTACATTCCACTAGGATTCCTACAGAATTCACTCAAGACAATTGCAGTAGCAGTGGCTACATTTAAACTTTCGGTTTGTGCGTTTGCTCCAAAACGAGGAATTGCGATTTTGTGCGGCGCTAAACGCGCTATTTTTTCAGAGATTCCATTCGCTTCATTCCCAAAAACTAAAATCCCTTCCTTAGGCAACGATTCTTTATAAATATTTTCCCCATCCATAAAAGTTCCGAAGACGGGCAATTTGGTTTGAGTCAGGAAAGCCTCCAACTCAATATAATGTACTTGAACTCTTGAGATTGAACCCATGGTAGCTTGCACCACTTTTGGATTATAGACATCAACCGTTTCTGGAGAACAAACAATTTGCGAAACGCCAAACCAATCGCAAAGACGAATAATCGTTCCTAAATTACCTGGATCCCGTATGTCGTCCAATGCTACCAGCAATCCTTTTTCTACCATTGGTTTTGATTTTGGGATTTTGAACACCGCCAAACAATTATTTGGAGTGGCTAAAGCACTTATTTTTTTTAAATCGGTTCCCGAAAGCGTTGTTTTTTTTGCGGTTGAAACTCCAGAAAACAAAGGCTCTGTTTCAAACAAATGATACAATTCGAAATCCGATTGCAAAAGTTCTTGAATCCCTTTTTGGCCTTCCACAAAAAATAACTCGTTTGCCAAACGGAATTTTTTTTGTTGCAAACTCGTTATTAATTTTATTTGGTTTTTACTAACCATAGAAATAATGTACTTTTGAATTAAATATCGCCGATCACTTGAGAAACGTTGCCACAAAAATATCATTATTTATTCTAATTGGGATTATTATCTCGTCCTGTAATTCTTTGAAGCGGGTTTCCGCTAGCAAAAGACTGCTTACCAAGAATGAAATTTATGTAAACAACGTAAAAGTAAAAAGTGAAGAAATTGCAAATTTGCTTTATCAGAAGAACAACACGTCTTTATTAGGCTATCGGTTGCGGTTGAATTTGTATAATCTTGCCAAGCTGAATCACGATTCCATTTACCAATCCAAATTTGTAAACCATCCCGATAAATATTATCGCAAAGCCAAATGGCTATCGGCCAAACAAGTGAACCGATTGGGAAAATCGTTTTGGTACGCCGGAATTCATGATTTCCTAAGAGATACTGGAGAACCGCCTGTTATTCTGGATTCGAAAAGCACTCAAAAATCGTTGGCCCGTTTGAAAGCGCATTATTTTAATGCTGGCTTTTTTAATGCCACCGCTACCGCAACTGTTGATACTAGTCATTTCCGAAAAGCTAAAATTAAATACTTTGTCACCACTAAAAATCCATTCATCATTGATACCTTAAAATCAATGATTCAGTCACCCGTTTTGGATTCCGTTTTCAAAAGCCGATTGTATTTGACTTTGATTCGTCCCAAAAAACAATATGACAGTAAAGATTTTGAAGCCGAACGCAATCGAATTACCACTCAGTTTCGGAATAACGGCGCGTACACTTTTCAACAAAATTATGTCACTTTCGACATTGACACTTTAAACAGTAACAACAAAGCCAACATTACTTTAAAAATAAACGACTATTCGTATCGCGAGGGCGACTCAACGAAGACCAAACCTTTTGTCTTGTATAAAATAAACGAGGTAAATATTTATACCGACTACAAGCAAGACAATTCCAATCACGGAGATTCTACAAAAACGGTTTCAGGAAATTTCAACTTATTCAGTAAAGGCAAATTGAAATACAAACCCAAAGCGATTACCGATGCAGTTTTTGTATCTAAAGGAAGTTGGTATTCAGACACTCGAACGAGTCTTTCGTCACGGTATTTAAGTAATTTAAAAGTATTTAATTACCCAACCATTCAATATAAAATCGATCCAAACGATTCCATAACCAATGGCTTGATTGCCAATATCTATTTAACCCAACGTGAAAAATACAGCTTTGGAGCTTCTGTTGATTTTACCCATTCGAACATTCAGGATTTTGGGATATCGGGAACGGCTTCCTTCTCGATTCGAAATATTTTTAAAGGCGGCGAAACTTTTGAAATTGCAACTCGTGGCAACATAGGCGCC
>CALPUN020000092.1 GCA_943326765.2 Bifidobacterium breve
AATGATTGTGTATAAGACCATGGACAGTTCGAGTTAGCTACTTGAGGAGTAAATGTTAATACTCCGTTTGATCCCACATTAATAGAAGGATAATTGACCCCAAAGAAACAGAAGTTAAACGGCAACGTAAACGGAGCCGACCAAATATCATCCGTATTAATTGGCAATTGCGTACCCCCCGTAAAAGGGAATGGCGGCGCAAAAGCAACTGGTAAAACATTATAATTAGTAGTGTCGCCTGAATCCGTGAAAGAAGCCGAAAGATCCACACAATTGTTTCCTGGGCATAAATCAATTACACCTGGACTTGTCGTTGCTACGGTTACATCAACACTAGCACATACTGGACTAGTTATGGTAATGTAGAAATTAAATGGTCCTGACCAAAAACTTTGATCACTTGATGTACAATTACTTCTTACATAAAACTCATAAAACCCTGGAGTCAAAGCACCCCATTGTGCTAAAGTATTGTAGGGTGATGTTGTTGTTGGCAACGTTAAAACGGTTTGTCCTGAACCTGCTCCTGGGGCTGTGCCTCCTGATGGTTGCACTAAAATTTGCCAAGTGGTTGCTGGTCCAACTTCTGTCCAAATTAAATCAGCTGAGTTGGTATTCGTAGCTACATAATTTAAGTTGATTGGTTGCGGGCAAGTTGGTAACGTTGTAAATTCAAACGGTCCAACAATATCTCCTGGATTTCCAACATCGCATAATGCTCTAATATAATATTGATACGTTGTACTTGGATTTAATCCAATTGCAGTAAAGGGATGAGTCGTTACCCCTGGATAAGTTGGCGTTGAAAGTGCTGTAGGCGCAGGGGATCCTGTTGGCACTACATACACATCCCAAGTGGTATTGTTTCCTGCAGGTGTCCAATCTAAAAGCGATGTGAAAATATTTGGTGTTGCCGTTAATCCGGAAGGCGGAAGACATTTTGGAAACAAACAATCCGCTGCTGAATCAGTATAAATAACCGTTCCGGCTAATGCTGCACTTGCCGTATTCATATTAAACAATACTTGACTGAATGAATTGGTAACCGAAACTCGAACTTCTGTAGGGAACGTTCCTGGAGTATTCCAAAATAAATCAAAAGGCACTCCAGTACATAAAGGAACCGTAATGTTAATTGGTCCTGCACCTGCGGTAAAGGTTGTTCCGATAGTAGCCACTACAATTCCGTTTTGTCGTACTTGCATGGTAGCACCATTCCATCCGTCTCCGAAAGAATCTGTTAATGAAAAGATATAATTACATCGGTTTGTAGGATTACAAAGTGTAGTACAGAAATTTTTAGGACCTGACCACGTGCTTAATCCATCGGTCGCACCGCAATCGGTTCTAACATAATAATCATAACAAGTAGCTGCTGTTAATCCTAAAGCAGTATACGGATTGGAGGTGGTTGGTACCCATCCTGTTGACGAAGCTGTTGGTGCTGGTGAACCCGCTGGCAAAACTAGGACTTGCCAAGAAGTGTTGCCCACGTTCGTCCAACCCAATTGAGCAGAAACATCCGTAATAGTACTTGCGGTTAAAGCCGTTGGTTTAAAACAAGTTGGTGTAGTTGTGAAAGCTTTTGGACCAGATATGGAACTGATTCCGTTTATTGGTCCGCAATCTCCTCTTACATAATAGTCATAAGCGGTCTCCGCAGTTAATCCGGTTAATACAAATGGATTTGTTGGTGCAGGAACCCAACCTAAATCTGTTGGTAATGGAACTGGAGAACCTACTGGAACCGCTATCACTAACCAAGAAGTTGAAGCAACTGTACTGGTCCAACCTAATTGCGCCTGATGTGGTCCGATTAAAGTTGCCGTCAAAACTGTTGGCTTAGGACAGGTTGGCAGTGTAGTGAACGCTTTTGGTCCTGAAATGGTACTAATTCCATTGACGCCACAATCTCCTCTTACATAATAGTTATAAGCGGTCTCCGGAGTTAATCCAGTTAATACAAATGGATTAGTTGGCGCAGGAACCCAACCCAGATCTGTTGGTAATGGAACTGGAGAACCTACTGGAACCGCTATCACTAACCAAGAATTTGAGGCAACTGTACTGGTCCAACCTAATTGGGCAGTAGTTGTCGTTACTAAAGTCGCTGTTAAAGCGGTTGGTTTAGGACACGTTGGTAATGTTGTAATGTTTTTTGGTCCAGCATATCCACTTGGTCCATTCACAGAACAAATAGATTGTACGTAAATATTGTAAGCCGTATCGGCTAGTAAACTAGTAAGTACATATGGTGGTGCGATGGTGGTGGTATAAGTTGGTGGTGTACTTGCCGTTGGTGCAGGGTTGCCCACGGGCACCACATAAATTCCCCAACCGATAGTAGGAACACCTGAAGTAGTCCATGTAACGGTTGCGCCATTAGTCGTAATGGTATTCGCGTTCACTACGGTTGGTGCCAAACAATTGGCATTAAGACAATCTACTGTTCCTGAATACAACGTAGTACCCGCTAACCCCGGACTTGCCGCAGTTAAAGCGTAAACCGTTTGATTAAAACTGTTTTTTATCGAAACTCTTATTTCTGCGGGTGTTGTTCCGGCAACGTTCCAAAATAATTCAAAAGGTTGGTTGTTACACATCGGAACCGAAACGGCTGTAGGCCCACCGGTAGTGATGGTCGCTCCAAGTGTGGCTATAACCACTCCGTTTTGTTTTACTTGCATTCTACCGTTTTCCCATCCATTTGCTCCGGTATCAGTCAAGGTAAAAGTATAATTACATTGATCCACTAATTCACAAAGAGAGGTGTTGAATAAAAACGGCCCAGACCAAGGACTAAAAAGTCCACCGGTACAATCGGCTCTTACCCAATATTGGTATGCGGTTCCTGGTGTTAATCCAGTAACAGGATAATTCGTATTGACACTAGCTTGATCACCAGCGCCTGTAGGGATAGCAGATCCTGCAGGCTGAACAGCAACTTCCCAAGAAGTAGCCGTACTTCCGGCACCATTCACCCAAGAAAATGTTCCGCTTGAAGTTCCAAAAGCACTCGCCGAAAGCGTTATTGGTGCTGGGCAAGTTACATTTTGAATAATTAAATTATAATTGTAAGTCGGTGTAGCAGTCGTTGAAGATAACACTATATATATAGTTTGCCCTGCGGTAACTTGAAGTGTTGGTATCGTTCTAATGTTGGAGGTGGTGTTTCCAACACCAGCAAGACAACTAACCCCAATACTTGGACAACTATTATATACAAATAAACCCGTATTGGTTGCTCCTAAAGGATTCATAGAAATCGTTATGAATCCGCCTGCTGTTGCTGTATAAGAATAAACTACATCATTCCCACCAAGATATGCTCCTGTTGTTCCGCAACCTGTTGCTCCAGGTGTTGCTGCTGTAATATTATTTCCGTAAATAGTAGTATTGCTAGCATTCGAATAAGGCAACGTGGCAACTGGTATCGCCGAACCACAAGTAGCTCCTAATGGGGTTGTATTAAAATTAAAAGGCCCAATCAAATCACTATTCGAATCTGGACAAACACCTGTTACATAATACTGATAAGCCGTTGACGGAGTTAAAGTTCCGCTTGGAAATGTATAGGTAGCAGTCGTCAAGCCCGTAATTGGAGTTCCTTCAATTAATGGATCAAATCCAGAAGTTCCCCAAATAATATTATATTGGGGAGAGGTACCCGTCCACGTTAAAGTGGCCGTTGTAGCGTTTACAGTTGGTGCTTGCAAATTAGATGGGTTACCACAACGCACCACGGTCTTCACATCATCAATCAACCAACGATCACCGCTAGTGGCAGCTCCTGGTTGTGTATATACTTTTACAAAAGCAAAATATCTAGGCCCACTAAAGCTCAAATTAATTACTTTTTCTTCGTAATCCAATTGATCTCCTGTAATCGTACTTAACTCCGTTTCTGTATATTCAGCCAACACCGTATAAGACGCTAAATCATTCTGAGTCGCAGAACTTGAAACGCGAACTTGGTATAAAGTCCCCGTATCTCCAGCTAAGGTTTGTTTGGTGAAAAAACGCAATTGGCTATTCACCGCTAAAGTCACCTGCTTGGTAATTAACCACTCCTCAGCAAGAACTCCCGCCCCTGTGTTTTCGCGATTGATAAAAGCGGCATGTGTTCCGTTATTTGGCACATATGGACTTACATTAAATCCCCAGTTTGGAGTTGCATCTGTTCTATTGTCTTTGACCAACCAGTCCGTGGGAGGAAATGTTGCTCCTTCGAACCCTTCGTTTATTTGAGAGTATCCAACAAAACTGGAAAAAGCAATAAAAAAGATTAAAATAAATTTTTTCATAAAATGAAAATTTTAGTGGTTGAGTATCGTTTTGTAATTTTTTTGAGCACCAAATTTAACAAAAATTATGAAAGCACTAAGATAAATTTATTTTTTAACGAATTAATACTCTAAACTCATCGATATAAAGAAGATTATTCAAAAAACATGAACACGAATTCCTTAGCTTTGCACTAGAAAAAATAGTATGTTAGAGAAAGAAAATATAAACTTTGAAAAAACGGTAATCGTTGGAATCGTAACTCAAAATCAGTCCGAAGAAAAATTGACGGAGTATTTGGACGAACTTGACTTTCTAACATTTACAGCTGGTGGGGAAGTCGTCAAACGCTTTTTTCAAAAAATGGATCGCCCCAATCCGAAAACGTTTTTAGGAACGGGAAAAATGGAGGAAATCAATTTGTATGTAAAAGAACATGCGATTTCTACGGTGATTTTCGATGATGAATTATCGCCTTCCCAACAAAAAAACATTACCAAAATTCTGAATTGTAAAGTACTGGACCGCACCAATTTGATTTTGGATATTTTTGCGCAACGTGCTGAAACTTCCTATGCTAGAACACAAGTGGAACTAGCGCAATGCCAATATTTATTACCTCGCCTTTCTGGAATGTGGACGCACTTGGAACGACAAAAAGGAGGTATCGGAATGCGGGGTCCGGGAGAAACGGAAATCGAAACGGACCGACGAATCGTTCGAGATAGAATAGCCTTATTAAAAGAGAAAATTAAAGTAATCGATAAGCAAATGTCGGTGCAACGTAGCAATCGCGGCGCCATGGTTCGAGTAGCTTTGGTGGGGTATACCAATGTTGGGAAATCTACTTTGATGAACCTCATTAGTAAAAGCGACGTGTTTGTGGAAAATAAATTGTTTGCCACATTAGACACTACCGTTCGGAAAGTGGTCATTAAAAACTTGCCGTTCTTGCTTTCCGACACCGTTGGATTTATTAGAAAATTGCCCACGCAATTAGTAGATTCATTCAAAAGCACTTTGGATGAAGTTCGCGAAGCCGATCTTTTATTACATGTCGTTGATATTTCTCATCCTGATTTTGAAGACCATATCGAATCGGTCAACCAAACCTTATTGGATATTAAAAGCAACAACAAACCAACGCTTTTGGTCTTTAATAAGATTGATGCCTACAAACACCTCACTATAGATGACGATGATTTGATTACCGAAAAAACGAAAAGACATTATACCCTTGAGGAATGGAAGCAAACTTGGATGAGCGATGTAGGTGAAAAAAATGCACTTTTCATTTCAGCCATTAACAAAGAAAATTTAGAAGAATTTAGAGCAAGAGTTTACGAAGCGGTTAGAGAAATTCACATCACTCGTTTTCCTTATAACAAGTTTTTGTATCCCGATTATAATGATGTTGTTGAAAAAGAAGAATAAAAAAAGACCTTTCTAGATTATAGAAAGGTCTTTTTTATTTCTGTTATTTGCCTCTAAAACCCGTAATTGACGCCCAACCCAAAAATTTGTCGGGTTTGAAATCCACGGAAAGCATTGTCGTCATAAATGGATTGAAATACCAAATTCGATGTTAGATAACGGTTAATGCGCATCACGACCGCTAAGGTATAATCTACGTCTATGTTTTGAGGGTCTTTCATGTAATTGGAATACAGATTCAGGGTGTTTTCCATAGAAACATTGGTCATCAAATTAAATTTATAATACCCTGAAGCATAAAAACCAAGTTCGTAGCGGGAACTTCTGCCTTCTTCCACTCCAAAATATTTCTCATCTGCTACCGTAAAATTGCGGTCGACAAAGGTTACTTTAGAAGTTAGGGGTGCCAAATTGACTTTTAAATTATCGTTTTTCTTCCAAAACATACCAGGTCCAAAAGTCAAATAGGCTGGCGAAAATAAATTCGTGTTTTCGGTTCTAATTTCCTTGCCGTTAGCGTCTTTCGTGTAAACATACCCTTTTGTAAATTGAGTTCTGAAGTTCAAAAAGAACGAATAGTTCCATTCCCCAAATGCTTTTTTTCCTAAAACAGAATTGTATTCAAAACGATCGTCTGTTTTTTTATCGAAATCCGAATTCTTAGTTTGAAGCAATCCGTAGGAAGCGATTACTTTGTTGTCCCAAGACCATTCTTGCTTTTTATAATTGAAATCGTAATTGATTCCTAAATTTCCGGAAAGGTTGTTTTCGCCACCGGCTAGCCAATTATTGAAGTTGGATTGATTAAAAAGAAAGATCAAATTTCCTTTGGTTTTCCATCTTGGCTTAATGGTGTCGGTTAAAGTGTTCACGGGGTTTTCCGTGTTGGTAATTAGTTCTTTTTCCGCCGTTTGTGCCTGAAGCACCGAAGCACTTATAAGAAATGCTAGTAACAAGAGCCTTTTTTTCATCGGTTAGTGTATTTGGTTTACTACACAAAGATATAAAAAGGATTACTTTTTTACTGCTTTAAATAAAGGAACTGCAGAGCAAGCTTCGCCATACATAATGCTCTTAGCAATAGGTTGCAGCATTTGGATCGCCAATACATAAGCACTTGTTGGTACGGGTTTTTTAGAACAGCCTTTAAGAATTACGGGTTTATTTTCATACCCTTTGTAATCGATTGTGGGCAAAATTTCTTGAAACAAAGCCGTTTCCAAATCTTCTAAAGAACCAACTACGACCTTTTGGGCAAATGGCGCGACCGCTACTGTTACCAAGAGCGATGCCCAAGCTGGCACTATAGCACCCGTACTACAAAAAATAGCAATATAATGATCCTGATAGTGCGCCCAGTTATGGTTTTTTAAATGCTCTCGGAAGTCTTTTTCTTTTAAAATTAGTCCTTCCAAAAGCCACTGCGAGATATCGATTGGCGTGCGAATTCCCTTTGGATAATAGTCTTCTAAATCGAAAACTTCCAAAGCAGAATTGGCTACTCTATTGATGATTTCTTCTGCCATTTTAAAGCATTCCTAATTCTAATTTTGCTTCTTCACTCATCAAATCTTTGCTCCAAGGCGGATCAAAAGTGATTTCTACCTCAGCGCCTTTTACGTTTTCAATTGCTTTTACTTTTTCTTCCACTTCTCTAGGCAGCGTTTCCGCAACTGGGCAATTCGGCGAGGTTAGCGTCATTAAGATTTTTACTTCGTAATCTTCATTAACCATTACGTCATAGATTAATCCTAATTCGTAGATATCTACTGGAATTTCCGGATCGTAAATGGTCTTGAGTTTTCTAACAATTTCTTCTCCTAATAAGTTGGTGTCTATTACCGTTTCCATAGTTTTTATTTTTGCGATTCGAATGCTAGTGCATACATTTTTATTTGTTTAATCATCGAAACCAATCCGTTGGCTCGTGTGGGCGACAATTGTTCTTTTAAACCAATTTCGTCGATAAATTTGGTGTCGGCGGTCAAAATATCCGCCGCTTTTTGATTGGAAAAAACCCGAATCAAAATGGCTATAATTCCTTTGGTAATAATAGCATCGCTATCGGCGGTAAAAACAACGGTTCCATTATCTTCTTTCCCGCGCAACCACACTTTTGATTGGCATCCTTTAATTGTGTTTTCGTCGGTCTTAAATTCTTCTGCAATTATCGGAAGGCTTTTGCCTAAGTCGATTACATATTGAAAGCGCTCGTCCCAATCTTCAAAAAGGGAAAATTCGGCTACAATTTCGTCTTGTATTTCTTTGATTGTCATGGTTATTCTTTAGCCAAATCCGTTATTATTGTTACTAATTTCTCTATTTCTACTGGCGGATTTCCATGATCAAAAGGGGTGCTTTCATAGGTTTTTCCTTTAAAAGTAATTTTTAAATTGGCTACAGCGGCACCATCATAAAACCGTTTTTCTGTTGGTGATTTTAAGTTCGGCAAATCCTCTAAAGTCACTTCTTGAAAAGCGGCAATTATTTTTTTCCATTGGGCGTTGCTAATCTTTTTTGGCGTTCCGGTTTCTGGGCTGTTTCGCTCTTTTGAAACCGCAACCATTTGTTTTTGAACCGTTATTTTTTGATAAAATCCACGGGTGTTGGCTACGTATTCCATGACGGCGGTTTCAACATCTTGTTTTTTTTCGGTGTCGCAACTTTTTCCTAGAAAAAAAGTTAAAAATAATAGGGAAAGTACTTTCATTTTTTTGAGTTAAGATAACATTATTATTGCTTTTTGTAGGGCTTCGACCATAACGTCAATTTCTTCTTTTGTATTGTAAAAGGCAAACGATGCGCGCAAGGTTCCGGGAATTTTATAGAAATCCATAATCGGTTGCGCACAATGATGTCCGGTTCTGACGGCGATTCCCTTTTTGTCGATAATCGTTCCAATATCATACGGATGAATGCCTTCAATGTTAAACGAAATTACGGAAGTTTTTTCTTTTGAGGTTCCAAAAATTTTCAACCCAGGAATGGCTTCTAGTTTTTGTGTAGCGTAGGCTAACAATTCCATTTCGTAGGACGCGATGTTTTCAAAGCCAATTTCGTTCAAATAATCAATCGCCGTTCCGAGGACAATTCCTCCCGCTATATTTGGTGTTCCAGCTTCAAATTTGTGAGGCAATGCGGCGTACGTTGTTTTTTCAAAGGTCACTGAGGCAATCATTTCGCCTCCGCCTTGATAAGGTGGTAATTTATTTAACCAAGCTTCTTTGCCGTATAAAACTCCAATTCCTGTTGGTCCACACAATTTATGTCCAGAAAAGACATAAAAATCACAATCCAAATCTTGGACATCGGGTCTTAAATGTGGAACGGCTTGTGCTCCATCAACTAAAAAGGCAGCTCCATATTGATGTGCTTTGGCAATCATTTGCTTCACCGGATTGATGGTGCCGAGTGCGTTCGAAATCTGATTTACGGCGACTATTTTGGTTTTCTCCGACAACAATTTTTCGTATTCCGATTGAATTAATTCGCCCGCTTCATTCATCGGAATCACCTTTAGCGAAGCGCCTGTTCGCTCACACAACATTTGCCAAGGAACAATATTGCTGTGGTGTTCTAATGCCGAAACCAAAACCTCGTCGCCTGGTTTCAAAAAAGCTGCAAAACCATTAGCCACTATGTTGATGCCGTGCGTGGTTCCTGACGTAAAAATAACTTCATGCAAGTGTGTTGCATTGAGGTGTTCTTGTGTTTTTTTTCGAGAAACTTCGTACGCATCTGTAGCTAATTGGCTTAAGGTGTGTACGCCTCGATGAATGTTGGCGTTTAGTTCTTGATAGTATTTTGAGGTCGCATCAATAACGACTTGTG
>CALPUN020000093.1 GCA_943326765.2 Bifidobacterium breve
ATAACGCATAAAAAAAGAAACCCGATTTATTTCGGGTTTTTTTGTGCTTGAAAAAGAGAATCGTAAATAATAGTCTTTACCTGTTCTTTAATTTCCTTGATGTCTTTTTATCTTCAATCTTTTTTCCTGTCGTTGGTACTAGCGGATGCACTTTTACGCGCATCAATCCGGGGCTACCGCTAAAAAAGGTATAAGAAAAACGTTTTTTATTGTCGAAAAATGTAATCGGAACTATCGGGATTTGATGCTCAATCGCCAATCGAAATGCCCCATCTTTGAACTCGTCCAATAGAATGCTTTCGTCACTAGGAACTCCGCCTTCGGGAAAAATACAAATGCTCAATCCTTGATGCAGCCTTTTTTGAGCGCGGTTAAAAACTTCCATACGGCTTTTAGAACTGTTTCGGTCTACTAAAATGCAAGTGCGTTTGTAAAAAAAACCAAACAACGGGATCTTTGCCAATTCCTTTTTCCCAACAAACACAAAGGGATTTCGAATGGTCGCCAACATCAACATAATGTCGGTCATCGAAGTGTGATTGGCTACAAACATATAATTTTTGTCTTGGACAATCTTCTGTTGATTTTCAATTTTATAATAAAACCCTGATCCGTAAAGTATGCATTTGGCCCAAATTCGAGCCATTACAAAAAAGTGAGGATACCATTTTTCTTTGAGAATAGAAATTACCAAGAAGGGGAACATTATTAAAATCGGAATGCCCATCATGACATAGAACCAAACTCTCCAAAGTAACCAAAAAATAATTTTTAGAATTTTCATATACTCAAAAGTAAGAATTCAATCCTTATTTTTCTCAAAACATTTACCTTTACCAAAATTTAGTTGATTATGGCCAAAATACTTACCGGCATACAAAGTACAGGAACCCCGCATTTGGGGAATTTATTAGGAGCAATTATCCCAGCAATTGAATTGTCGAATCGTCCTGAAAACGAATCGTTTTTATTCATTGCCGATTTGCATGCGATAACACAAATCAAAAACAATGCTGTTTTGCGGCAGAACAACTATAGTACCGCAGCGGCTTGGTTGGCTTGTGGTTTGGATGTTAAAAAAGTCATTTTCTACCGCCAATCCGATGTCCCTCAAACCGCTGAATTGTCTTGGTACTTGAGTTGTTTTTTCCCTTTTCAACGCTTGACCTTGGCCCATTCTTTTAAAGACAAAGCCGATCGTTTAGAAGACGTGAATGCCGGTTTATTTACCTATCCCATGTTAATGGCTGCCGATATTTTATTGTATGATGCTGCGTTTGTACCGGTAGGGAAAGACCAACTGCAACACATCGAAATTACTCGGGATGTGGCTTCCCGCTTTAACCATCAAATGGGGGAAACCTTTGTTTTGCCGGAGCCTTATACGCAAGACGAAACCAAATACGTCCCCGGAACTAATGGTGGGAAAATGAGTAAATCAGCGAACAACATCATCAACATCTTTTTAGACGATAAAGAGCTGCGCAAACAAGTTATGTCGATTGAAACCGACAGCACGCCGTTAGAAGAACCTAAAAACCCAGAAACGTGCAAAATTTATGCAATCTATAAATTGTTGGCCAATGAAACGCAACTTGCTTCTATGATTCAAAAATACGCGAATGTCAATCGGGATTTTGGGTACGGGCATGCCAAACAAGCCTTGTTTGAAGTGATTGTTGAAAAATTCCAAACCGAGCGGGAAACCTACAACTATTACATGTCAAATTTACCAGAAATCGACCGTGCTTTGTTTCAAGGTGCCGAAAAGCGAAAGCCGTTGCGACAGGTGTTTTGAATCGAGTTCGAGAAAAATTAGGGTTTAGTATTTAAATCGCTTCAAACAATTTTCCTGGCAAAGGTCGGATGACGCCTTTCAATTCCATGTTTAATAAAATTCCGGAGATTTTAAAAATCGGGAAGTCACATTCTAATGCAATGGTATCTAATAATTCTTTTCCGGTTTGCTGCAGGAAATCATAGATTTTTTGTTCATTATCATCCAACGCAATAAAGAGTTGTTTTTGAATCGGTTTGGCAACGGTTTCTAAATCCCAATTCAAAATGTAAATCAAATCGGCTGCCGAAGTTAGCAAATTTGCTTTTTGGGTTTTAATTAAATTGTTGCACCCTTGGCTGTATCGGTCCGAAGTTCTTCCTGGCACGGCAAACACATCCCGATTGTATTCGTTAGCCATGTTGGCTGTAATTAGCGAACCTCCTTTTTCTGCCGATTCAATGACAATTGTGGCTTCCGAAATTCCAGCTACAATCCGATTGCGACGTACAAAATTTTCTTTATCTGGGTTGGACGAGCTCCAGAATTCGGTTATAAAACCTCCGTTTTCCTCGATTCTAGCGACGTATTTCTTATGTGCTTTCGGGTAAATTTGATTCAAACCGTGGGCTACAACGCCAATGGTTTGCAGATTATTTTCCAATGCTGCTTGATGAGCAACAATATCGACTCCGTAAGCAAAACCACTGACGATAACTGGGTTTAATGGCGCCAAATCGGAGATTAGCTTTTTACAAAATTCAATCCCATATCCCGTGATTTGCCGGGTTCCAACAATGCTAATCAGTTTTCGGTTTTTTAATTGTATGTTTCCTGTTGAAAACAACAAGACCGGACCGTCAACACAATGTTTCAATCGGTCGGGATACTTTTCTTCTTGAAAAAAAGAAACGGTGATGTTGTTTTTTTCGATGAATTGCAGTTCGGCTTCTGCTTTTTGAAAGATGGATTTATCTTTCAAGTTTTTTAGTAATACCGATCCGATGCCGTCAATGGATTTCAATTGAAGTGCTTTGGTTTTAAAAACTGCTGCCGGATCTCCGCAGTGAGAAAGTAATTTTTTGGCGACGATATCGCCCACACCTTCTACTTTTAGCAAGGCTAATACATAAAATAAATCTTCGTGGCGCATAGTAAGTAATTGAAACTGAAAATTATAAAAAAAATTTGGGATTGTTAATAAAAATTGTGAATAAAATTTTGCTACTCTTTGACATTGTATAACTTTGTTTCTATGAAGATCGAACAATACATTTCACAACTATTATACCGTCATCAATGTGTAACCGTACCTGGTTTTGGTGCGTTTTTGACTGAAATTCAGTCGGCACATTTACACGAAAATACGAATTCTTTTTATCCACCCAAAAAGGTAATTTCTTTTAATTCTCATTTGAAAAACAATGATGGATTGTTAGCAAATCATATTGCTCAAGTAGAGAAATCTACATACGAAAACGCAGTGGCTTCTATAGAAAGTGAAGTGGTTATTTGGAACAGTATTTTGCAAGTAAATGAAAGGTTTACTTTGAAAAATATCGGCGAACTTTTATTAAATTCTGAAAAAAATATCGTTTTCACACCCTCAGAAAACATCAATTATTTAAAAGAATCTTTTGGGTTGAATTCTTTTGTTTCGCCAGTTGTGAAGCGCGAAACTTCCAAACAGGAAGTCGAAACGTTCTTCAAAGAAGCCGTTGTAGAAGAAAAAGAGCCAGTCCTTTTGATTCTAGAAGAACCCAAAAAACGTTCTTACTTGAAATATGCTGCCATTTTAGTATTCGCCTTATCTGCAACCGGAAGTATTGGTTTTAAAATGTATCAAAACCAAATCAACCAAGAAACATTAGTAGTAGAGACAGCGGTTCAAAAACAAGTACAAGATAAAATTCAAGAAGCTACCTTTTTGATCGACAATCCCATTCCAACAGTAACACTGACTGTAAAAGAAGAAAAATTATCATACCACATTATGGCGGGCGCTTTTAGAAAGGAAGAAAACGCTCAAAATATTTACACCGACTTACTTAAATCGGGCTTTAAAGCACGGCGCATTGCTCCAAACAAACACGGATTATTTCCGGTTTTATATGGCAGTTATGCCACTTATGCCGAAGCGCAACAAAGTATGGCGGAAATTCAAAAAACCAATCCAGATGCTTGGTTGCTTGTAAAAGAACTCTAAAATTTATCCCGTCTCGTACGGGATTTTTTATGAACTATAATATCTTTGTAAAAAAACATGCATCCAAAACATCCTTCTGAATCGTTAACGATATTGACTGATTTGGTTTTGCCAAGTGAAACCAATCCATTGAACAACCTCTTTGGTGGCGAACTGTTAGCGCGTATGGATCGTGCGGCCAGTATTTCGGCACGAAGACATTCACGAAGAATTGCCGTAACGGCTTCCGTAAATCACGTGGCGTTTAACCGAGCCATTCCATTAGGTAGTGTGGTTACTATTGAAGCCAAAATTTCTAGGAGTTTCAAAAGTTCTATGGAAATCTATTTGGATGTTTGGGTAGAAGATCGGGAAACCGGTACCCGTAGTAAAGCCAACGAAGCCATTTATACTTTTGTAGCTGTGGATGACTCCGGAAGACCTGTTGAGATTCCACCCGTAATTCCAGAAACCGATTTAGAAAAAGAACGCTTCGAAGCGGCTTTAAGAAGAAAGCAATTGAGTTTGGTACTCGCTGGCAAAATGAAACCGGAAGAAGCAACCGAGTTAAGAGCTTTGTTTTTATAAGACCATAATATTAAAAAAGGCATTCCGTTTGGAATGCCTTTTTCTTTACATATTGAATAGCCAAGTCGCTGGATTGTTATATATCGTATTCTGGGAAATGGTAAACTTCAAAACCGTTTTCCCTGAATCGCCATTGGTTCGAATTTTTCCTATCATTTGTTTGGTTGACACTTTATCTCCTTTGGCTACATTAAGACTACTCAGGTTTTGGTATACTGTGAAATAATCTCCATGTTGAATCATTACCGCTTTGTTTACGGGAGACAATACCATAACGCTGATGACTTCTCCTCCAAATACGGCTCTAGCATTAGCCCCTTGATCGGTTGTAATTTCTACGCCGCTATTGTGTACGATTAGCGTTTTATAAACTGGATGCGGTTGGTCGCCATACGGTAAAGAAACAAACCCTTTTTCAACAGGCCAAGGCAATTTCCCTTTGTTGGCTCTAAAATTATTGGCGATTAGCTGTCCTTCGGAAGTCAATACAATTTTAGCGGAAGTTTCCGTTGCTTTAGTTGCTGCAGCGGTAGTTGTTTTCGGATTCGCTTTTGCAACTGCCGTTGCCGTTTTCTTATTGGTAGCAGCAATCGCCGCTCTCAATAATTTTTCAATTTGATTGTCGATAGCCCGCGTTTCTTGTTGTTTTTTCTTGATTTCTGCCGCAATTTGTTTTTTATCTTTCTTTATCGATTTGGCTAGTTCTTGTTGCACTAGCTTTTCTTTTTCTAAAGTTAGGCGCTCTTTTTCATTTTCTTCGATTAGTTTTTGCTTAGCTGTTTTTTGAACGTCTATTTTTTCATTGTAAACGACCAATTCTTGTGATTTCTCTTGAATTTCCTCTCCTTGCGTTCTTCGGTAACTGGCATATTGCTTCATGTATTGCGCTCTTTTATAAGCTTGCAAAAAGTTTTCCGAAGACAACAAAAACATGGCTCTACTTTGCTCTGACCTACATTTGTAGGACTTTAAGATCATCTCCGAGTAATCGGCTTTTAAAATTTCTAATTCTTGTTTGAGTCGGTTGATGTTGATCTGATTGATATACATGTCGTTGCTCAACAACTTCGTTTGCTTTTCAGTCGTGTTGATCAAATTCTCTTTCAGTTTGATTTTTTCAGTTTGCAATTTCAGCGCTTTAGACACTGTTTTTTCTTTTGAACTTACATTTTGCAATTGCTCTTCTTTCTCGCGAATCTCTCGCAGGATTTGTACTTTGCGTTGCTCCAACTTTTCTTGTTGGCTAACTTGACTCCAACACATCGAAGTCATCATTAAAAGTAAAAGTAAAATACGTTTTGACATAGGGTTGGGTTTATTCAAAGCTAATTCATATAAATTCGTTCGTAACCACTGGGAACACTATACGGAAAGGTAAGTTCTTCATTAAAGGATACCGTGGTGTATTCGATGCTAATATTAGTTTTCTTTTCCTTTTGTACCGCATCAATAATAATGTTGGTAGGCATTATCGTTTGATTGATTTCGGTGAATTCTGGATACAAAATTTGCAACATTCGTTCCTGCATGGCTTGCGCTATCAATTGCTTTTTTATTAAGAACTTATCCGTTTCAAAGAAATAGGTTTTAGTCGTATTGCTGTCGGAGGTGTCTTCTAATTTATACGTTTTGTCTTCGATAGTTGTGATTAGTTTTTTATCTTTCAAATCGTCTAAAGTTTGCCCTAAAAGCAAATTTTGGACTTTGTCAAAATTCAAATCGGTTCCTAACCATTGGCTCAACAAAGAAAAATCGCCTTCAAAATAACTCCCGTTTATTTTTTCGTAATACTTGACTTCGGTTGGTGTAATTAAAGCTTTCGCCACTGTAATTCCTATAAAACGAATGCTAATCAAAATCATCTCCTCTTTCTTGATTTTAATTTCAGCCGACACGTTTTGATTTTGTTTGTCGTCTTCATAATGCGCGGTCGACTTTATGTATACCGTGGTAAAATCCTTTTTATTTAAAGCATTTTTCTGAATAATTTTGGCGGCATCTAACGTTTCTTTTGCATCGGTTTTAGGTTTCGCATTAGAATCTGCTAAAACCGCTTTGGCTTTACAAGAAACTAAAAAAATCACCAATACCAAGGCCATGTATTTGCTCATTATTGTTTTTGCTTAATTAATTTTTCGGCTTTTGAAAAGTAACTTTCCTTCTTTTTTTCATCACCCAAACCTGCCGAAGCTTCTCCCAGCTGAATATTGAAATTGATTTCTAAAGCCCTATCGTCAACTACATAATCCAATCCCATTTCTAAAATGTCTTTTGCTTTTTTGTAATTTTTCATTTGATTGTAACCCAATCCAGCAAAATAATACAACTGGGGTTGCGAGGGGAAAAGATCAATCAAATTGGTAGCTTTCGATGCTAGAACGTCAAATTGTTGGTTTTCAGTATAGGCTTCCATCAGTAAAAGTTGGGTTTCCATATCTTCGGCATTGCTTTTTAAATGCAATTCGTAGTATTTTATGGCATTGGCCCATTCTTTTTTGTTGTGATAAAACTTTCCGATTTCTTTGGCCACTTTCACTTCCTTATCGTTGTCGAAATAGGAAATTGCTTTTTCTAAGTCAACTTCGAATTGCGGTTTGTCTTTTACAAAAATCAAAAATTCATTCAGAATACGGTGTTTGATTTTGTTGTCGATTTTAGCGCTTGCCAAAACCGTATTCATCGACTTCACAGCATTCAGACCGTCATTATTGTTCAGATGAAATTTAAACAAACTTACTTGTGCCCAATCGGAAGTTGGAATTTCTATTTCCAATTTCTTCGCAACTTCTAGTGCTTTTTCTTCTTCATTGCTTTCGGAATATAAAAAAATCAGCGCAATATAGTTGGATTCTTCCTTCGGATATTTTTTGATTTGATCCAACAAATTGTCCTTTTCGCTTCCTTGATAGCGTGCTTGTTTTAGAATTTGCATTTTGTAATTTTCTCGCAAATCCGATTTACCAACCCTGTCGTTGAGTTCGTTAATCAAAGCCAAGGCTTTATCGAATTGCTGCGTATTGTAATACAACGACACTAAATCTTCTTTATACTCTTTTTTAAATTCGACCAACTTGTTGACGATAACAATAGCTTGGGTATAATCTTTTGTTTCGTAGCACACATCGTACATGCCTACCCAAAACCATTTGTTTTTTGGGTCTATTTTCGTCGCTTTTTCGAACGAATCGTAAGCGTCTTTGTAATTTTTTTGGGCTAAATAATTTTTTCCAAATTCGAAATAAACCGTTGCGTTGTTAGGTTGCAGTTTTTTGCATTTCTCTAGGGCGTCAATGGCTTTGTCGTAATTTTCGATGCCCTTTTGCAATAGCGATTCATAAAAGGCATTTTGAAAATCATCGTTCGCCAAAGCAATCGCATCTGGCTCGGTTTGAGCCAAAAGAATGTTTGGAGAACTGATTCCAAGGAAAAGCAATAAAAGCACTATTTTTTTCACTGTTGGTTTTATTAGCGCGCTATTCGCAAAACGTATTTCTTTATTCTAAAACGGAATAATCCCCGATGCTAATGCTGGTAAAATTCCCGTCGAAACTGGCGTGACTTCCAATCATAGCATTGTCTAACGTTGCGTTTATAATACGGGAATGGTTTTGCACCAAACTGTTTTGAATAGTACTATCTACAACGTGGCATCCTTTTCCTAACGACACGTTTGGACCTACCGTGGCGTTAATCAAAATCACATCTTCGCCAATATAACATGGTGGAATGATGGTGGAATGCTCCAACACTACTGAAGGCGACACTAAATTTTCTCCGTCTTGATGCAAGAACGCTAACATTCTGGAATTGGTTTCTACGGTGACATTTTTGTTGCCGCAATCCATCCATTCTTCTACTTTGCCCGGGACAAATTTTAATCCTTTGACTTTCATATTTTCTAAACCGTCGGTCAATTGATATTCGCCTCCTTTAACAACATTATTATCCAACAAATATTGTAATTCGGAACGTAAGATCTCCCCTGATTTGAAATAATAGATTCCAATAATTGCCAAATCAGAAACATATTCTTTTGGTTTTTCTACGAAATCGATGATTTGATTGTTGTCGTTTAGCTGCACTACTCCAAAAGCACTTGGGTCTTCTACTTGTTTTACCCAAATAACGCTATCTGCGGAGGTGTCTAAGGTAAAGTCTGCTCTAAATAAGGTGTCTGCATAAGCCACGACAATTGGCCCCGTCATGGATTCCTTAGCACACATAATAGCGTGCGCAGTTCCTAAAGCTTCGTTTTGATAATAAATGGTTCCTTTAGACCCGAGTTTTTCGGCGATGGCGATTAGGTCTTTTTCGACTTGTGTTCCGAAATCTTTATGAATGATGAAAGCAATTTCTTCGATATCTTGATTGATAACCCCAGCGATGTCTTCTACCAGACGGTGCACGATGGGTTTTCCTGCGATTGGAATTAGTGGTTTTGGAACGGTCAAGGTGTGTGGTCTTAATCTGGAGCCACGTCCGGCCATTGGTACAATTATTTTCATGCTTCTAGATTTTACCGCAAAGTTCGCAAAGTTTTTTGCAAAGTTCGCAAAGTTTTGATATTGTTTTTACAGGGTTTTGAACATTGTTTTCGTGCAAACTTGACCCATCTTTATTTCACTCCGGTACTACCAAATCCTCCAGCGCCGCGGTCGGTTTCTGAAAGTATTGTTACCTCGGTCCATTCGGCGCGTTCGTGTTGGGCAATGATGAGTTGGGCAATGCGTTCGCCGTTTTCGATCGTGAACGCTTCGTTGGAAAGATTCACTAGAATGACTCCTATTTCTCCACGATAATCGGCATCTACAGTTCCGGGGGAGTTGAGAACGGTGATTCCTTTTTTGGCGGCGAGGCCACTTCTAGGGCGCACTTGTGCTTCGTAACCTATGGGTAATTCTATGAAAAGACCGGTTTTTACAATGGCTCTTTCTAGTGGGTTTAGGATGATGGATTCGGTGA
>CALPUN020000094.1 GCA_943326765.2 Bifidobacterium breve
AAAAGGAGAAATTTAAGCAATGGAAAGCGTTAGATCCGCATCCCGAAAGAGATAACTCATCTAGTGGTTATAGAAAAATGGGAAAGAAGTATTTTTCAACTACTGAAATATATTGTATTGGTTGTCTAGAAAAATTTCATCGTTTGCTGCCTTCCAAAGTAAATAGTAAAAAGTTTCGTCGACGTGCTTTTCAAATAGAACGGTACTTGCCTTTATTTATTCGAAATATTTTCGCAAGAGCTCAAATGGTAGAGTATAGGTTTCCAAAGAAATAAACCTAGTTAAAAGCAACTTATTTTACTTTCGCAAAGTCTAAGTCCTGAAAGTCGTAACTAAAGTCTGTTAAGGGCGAAATCGGTTTCATCTTGATGTTGGTATTTTCTCCAGAGAACGTTACAAAAGCGTCGGCAAGAAAACTGCGATGATTCCATTTAACCACAAAAGTTTGGTCTTTATAGAAGAAAATTTCACCTATTAATTGTGGGGAACGTTTCGATGCGAAATAGTATTTTCCTTTTTTTTCCGAGAGCACAATCTCACCAAACCAATTGTCTTTATAGGTTCCTAAATACGGGTTGAAATCGATTTTAATTTTCTCGTTTTGATTTTTCGAAATTTGTTGCCAAACTTCCTCCGATATTTTATCAGCATTGTCTTGTTTTGCTTTCCGACGGTTGCTATATACTGTCACGTAATCTTCGGAAGGAATCCCGAGATAACTGTCTTTAATTGTATTGGTTATTGAATTAAAAGCGGCACCAGACTGTTGGTTGGTGAGTACGATAATCCCTAAATTTAATTCTGGAAACAACGTAACTTGAGTCACAATTCCGTCTAAACCCCCGGTATGCGATACTTCTTTATATCCTTTAACATCGCTTAAAAACCATCCTAAACCGTAAGCGCTGAAATGAGTGTTGTAGGGAGGCGTGGTTCGATTAGGTAAAATGGTTTGGGGTGTCCACATTTCTTGTTGTTGCTTTTCTGAAAATAAGGCAGTGGCATTAGTGCCGTATTTTCCTTTTTGCAATTGCATGATTACCCATTTACTAAGATCATTTACATTAGAATAAAGACCACCGGCTGCATCTAACGTTGGGTTTTTGTATCTTGAAATAACTTTCAATTTTCCATCGGTCGGAACGTGCGGAACGATAATATTCGTTGTGTCTTTTACCTTTATGAAGGAAGGCGCAGTGTGGTTCATTTCGAGCGGTTTTAGGATACGGGTCTCAATAAAATCATCCCAGGTTAATCCGCTTACTCGGTGAAGCACTTCGCCGGCAACGATGTAGAGCAAGTTGTCGTAATCGTATTGGGTTCGGAATCCGGAAACCGGTTTTAAAAACTGTAAATTTTGGATGATGTCTTGCGTGGTGAAATTATTTCCATCGGGCCAAATCATCAAATCGCCAGCGCCCAATCCGAGACCACTGCGATGGGTCAACAAATCCCGAATGGTAAATTCTTGCGTTACATAATTGTTATACATTTTAAATTCTGGAATGTACTGAATGACTTTGTCGTCCCAGGTTATTTTTCCTTCATCTACTAACATCGCTAAAGCAGCGGTAGTAAAGGCTTTACTGTTGGAGGCAATTCCAAACAACGTATTTTCATCTACTTTTTCTGGAGTAAGTATGGATCGAACTCCGTAGCCTTTGGAAAGAATTACTTTTCCATCTTTTACGACAGCCACTGCAATTCCAGGGACATTGAATGTTTTTAAAGTCCGCTCTACCAAAGTGTCGATTTGAGAGGGGGTGATTTGCGCAAATACAAGAGTGTTACAAGTTAAGCATAGGGCTAAAAAAATACTTTTTTTCATGGAGTGTTATTTAAAATTTCGTTGTCTTTTGGCTTCAAATAATATTATGGCAGCGGCTACAGAAACATTCATAGAATCTAAGGCGCCTTGCATGGGAATGATAATGTTTTGCGTAGCTTCATCTCGCCATTCTTGTGACAATCCAGTGGCTTCGGTGCCTACTACAATAGCGCAAGCTGGAGTAAAATCTTGAGTATAATACAGATTGGCATTTTGCAAAGTGGTGGCGTAAAAAGCAATTTTTTTCGATTTTAGAAAAGCAATAATTTCGGAAGTGGTTCCCGTTGCGATTTGATTGGTAAACAAACCACCAACGCTAGATCGAATAATATTCGGATTGTAGATATCACTTTTTGGGTTGGCAATAATGACAGCATCGAGGTTTGCGGCATCGGCAGTTCGCAATAAAGCGCCAATATTTCCTGGTTTTTCAGGAGCTTCTGCTATTAATAGTAATGGATGATCCGATAATTTCAAATCGGATAATTGCAATGATTTGGATTTGGCTATGGCAAGAATTCCCTCGGTAGTATCGCGATAAGCTAGTTTTTGATAAACCTCTTTTGAGATTTCGATGAGTTCGATATTTAGTTTTGAAAACGAAGTTAGCTGATGGGGTGCGATAAATTCTGGAAGAAAAAGAATGGTTTGAAGTTGATAGTTTCCTTTCAAAGCCAATTCGATTTCGCGTTGCCCTTCAATCAAAAACGTTCCCGATTCTTTTCGAGCTTTTGATTTTTCTTGTAAAACAATTAAGGATTTGATGTATGGATTCTGTATGGATGCTATTTGTTTCATTTTAAAAAATCAATATATCAAAGTTACTAAAATTTTAACATACAATGGAGTGAAAAAAAAGCTCTATTTTTTAAATAGAGCTTTACTTTATTTTGAACTAGCGGTCGCTAATTTCGTTTTAGAATTCGGGCCGTATTGATTGCGTTTTTGGTTTGTACTATAAATATATAATTACCTTCAGATAGCTCGTCAATAGCTATTATTGCTTTGGTATCGTTAATTTTTTGATCTTTAATAATTTGCCCTAACAAGCTGTAAATGGTAATGCGCTCTATAAGTTCGGTTGCTTGAAAGGTTACTTTTGAATTCGTCGGATTTGGATAATAGATAAAATTACTTTTAGTATGGCTAACAGTTGCTAAATTGGCGCAGGTGACAAACGCGTTAAATCCAGGGGCAGTGTTCACTCCATCCGAATAAAATACAAACGTTAATTTACCAGAAACGTCTGTTGAAGTTACGGTTCCGGGTGAATTGGTTCCGGTATATCCATATTGTTCTCCGATGAAAGGAGAACTTGTACTTGGACCGTTATAGATGGTCAAACGGTCTGCTTGGTCTTCCAAATTGAATTGGGTAAAAGTCACGGATACTTGATCGCCAGGATTTATAGGATTCATAGTGGTAGTGTAGTACTGGCTGTTTGAGTAATTCCCAGAAACGCCACCAGTATCATAAAAAACACCGTCAACACAATGGTTAATTAAAGTTGTAACTGGTTTGATTACCAATTGAGAAAACGTATTTCCGGAACAACTAGAACGCACATAAATGTCGTAAGCAGTATTTGAATTTAAGGTTCCAAAAGTATACGAGTTGGTAGTAACGGTTGTAAACGGGCCAACAGGAGCACTTCCATGCGGAATTACTAAGATCTCAAAAGAGGAAGCCGCATTGGGATTAGTCCATGTTGCTGTAACACTATTGATGGTAATATTCGATAACGTAATGGTCGTCGTGTTGCTACAAAGTGTACTGAAATTAAAAATGGCAGATGGAGTCGAATTTCCACAAACATTATTGGCTTTTACTCTCCAATAATAAGTAGTTCCATAATCTAAATTGGCTACATCTACTTGATTGATGGTACTTGTAAATGTTTGTAAGTTATTGGTAAAGGCGTCATTTTTGGCTACTTCAATGGTATAATTCGAAACATTATTGCCCATGTTTTCCCATGTCAATGTTTGGGCATTCTCTACTGATGTCGAGTTGGTCGCGGGCGTAAAAAGATTGGGAGCTGAAGTTAATCCGTTTTGAATGATTAACGTAAAAAATAGAGTAGAAGTCACAGTACCAGCAGTAGCGGTCACGGTTATCGGATACGTTCCAGGAGATAAAGCGGCTAAACCATTTAAATTCAATGAATTTGGGCCTGTAGTGCTCAATGTTCCTGAAGTAAAACTAGCAGTAATAGCGACTGGAACCCCTGTAACACTAAAAGTTGCCGTTCCTGCAAAGCTTGGTTTTGCTTCCAATTGAAAATTGAAGGTGGATGTTTCTGTTCCTTGACAAATTTGATTTACTAAAGTAGTATTGGAAGAAAGTACTATCGGAGTATTGGCTACATTGCTTAAAATCATAGAATATTTTTGGAGTCCATCTGTCAATGTTCCTTTGTGACTGATGGTTACCGTATAGGTTCCAGAAGGATTGTTTACATCGATTCGTTCAAAATTATCTACGAGATTATCTCCGGTAGTAGCGGGATCATCTACAATTTGTGGGTTGAGTTTCCATGGGTAATTGGTTGTCGTATTTTTCACCACGCGAATATCCAAATCATTGACAAGGACGGGAACACTATAATCGATAATTGAATTGGAAACTATATTTCCTGCTGGATCAATCCAACAAATAGAAGCCAGAAGCGACTGAGATGTTGTATAAGGATTTACATTAAAAGTGTAGCTTTCTCCTTGGTTCAAAGTGGTTTCTTTGATGACCGATTGCACTCCTTCATTGGTAATTAAATTAGCAGCTTTCTCAGCATTCAATAGGCCCCAACCAAAAGTATAATCCGGTCCTATACTAGTACCTGCCTCATCAGCAGTATGCAGAGCGATACCTCTTAAGGTAGACGAGCGCATGAAATTTCCTTTGACATTGTTGTAATGCTGTTGCAACAACAAAAGCGTTCCAGCTACATTGGGCGACGACATGGAAGTGCCGCTATAGGTGCTGTATGCTGTATCTGAAGTAGAAACAGACGATCTTAAGTTGACCCCTTTTCCACAAATATCTGGTTTGATTCGTCCATCATCTGTAGGGCCCCAGCTACTGAAACTCGACATGGTAACGCTTGAAGGTGAAGTATAATTGGTCACTTGATTCACGGCACCCACGATCATTCCGTTTTTGGAAGTGCTTTTCCCAGATAACAAATCGTAGCCTTCTTTAGTATCATTGTAACCGCCATTTCTTGAATTTCCGGCAGAGTTTACAAATAAATAGTAGGGTGCATTGTACATAATCTTATCAAAAGATTTGGCATCGGCACTGTATTTACCCCAACTATAAACAGACACTTGCGCTGGAGAATTGCCATAGGAATGGTTCGAAATTAACAAACCATTGGCTGCGGCTGTGGTAACTTCACCAATATCGCTATTCCAATCGTAAGCTCTAAGTTTGGCTTGGGAAGCCATTCCTTTTGCTGCGGCATTCGCAGTACCATTTCCCATCATGGTTCCAGACACGTGTGTCGCATGATCTGAAAGCGCCGAAGCATTGTCAACTTGAGTTACTCGACCTGTTAGTAATGCGTGGGTGTTGCGCACTTTTCCGCCGTCCCAAATTCCGATGGTCATATTTTGACCATCCAAATTTAAGCCCAGACTTCCACCAGTATTCAATTTATTGGCTCTAGTTGTGATAGCGGCGCCCGCGTTTTCGGTTGCGTAATATTCTGGATTTCCAAAAGCATCTACTCGAATTAATTCCGAAAGACCTCCATTGGGTAGTATTTCACTAATTTTCCAACCTTTAATTTTGGCTTGCTCTAAAGCGTAGGCTTTTTCAACTTTAAAAATAGAATCGTAAGCTATAGCCATCCGATTCAATTCGGCGACATTGGTTTGCTTAATGATTTTGGTTCGCTCTGCTTCAGTTTGGGCAAAAGTAACGGAAGTGCTTGCTAATAAGATCAGTAGGGTATGTGTGAATTTCATAGAATAATTTAATAGGCGCTAAAATAATACAATTCTAAACGCGATTGCATTATTTTTAATGCTTTAACTTTTAAATTGTGATTTATTTTGTTAATTAAGGAAATAAAATTGAAAGGCAGGCACCCCCAGATTCGAATTATAAGTTCGAGAAGTAAGGCAATGATACTAGCGACTCAAATAGAGATACCCAATTAGTGGTTTGGGATATTCTGGATCGTTCAATTCTAAAACATAAAAATAAACTCCATCTGGAACGGGCTTATGATTTAAAAGAATTCCTTCATTGGCGTTACCATCCCAATCGGGCGTGTTATTATTACCGGACCATAGCAATGTGCCCCAGCGGTTGTATAGTAATAGCTTAAAATGTGGAAAAACATCTCTCAAACCTTCAATTAAAAAAGTATCGTTGGAGTTATCGTTATTGGGCGATATTACATTGAAAACTTTTGGCGGGCAAGGTTTTGTTAGTAATTTAAAGGTAGTTGTACTATAACAATTTTCATTATCAACTTTGACATACAAAGTGGTAGGAGTCTCTATTGCAGTATAATTTGTAGTATTTGAAATTAAATTCGTTCCGTTTTGTAAATCCGAAAGCGAAGGGTAGAAGGTAACCACGTCGGTAGCATTCTGTTTGACGCTGGTTTCGTAACTTGAAAAATTAAAAGTTCCTTTGCTTCGGCCTTGATTGCAAGTAGTCAAATCGGGCAATGGCAGTAATTCAGGTGATTCGTATAGCGAAACATCTTGTGAAGCGGAGTTGTTGTTTTCATAAATTTCAATTATGATTCCAGTTCCAGTTCCGTTATCATCAACAACAAAGTTTATTTGAAATGGGCTGGCAATTCCAGAGGGAATCTCTAATGAAATGAATCCACTTTCACTACCATTGATAGCTATTTCATTTAAAGTTTCAGTATACTGTAAAAAGATCGAATTACAATAAATAGCAATGGGAACTCCTGCATGCAAAGGTGCCGTAGATTCGGGGTTTGTAGTCGTATAGTTGACTTTAATTTCTCTTGAATTGCATTCGGTAGTGATGGCATCAATATTGATTTTTGCGTCGGGTAATTGCGAATTCAATTTGGTCACGATAGCATTAATCATTACAAAGTCCTGACCAGATGTTAGTTGAATATTGGCCGAGGTATCTCCAATCTGAATATTGTTTTGAATGTCATAAACATCTAGATCCATATTGTGTAAATCGGCGCTATTGGTAATGCTATTGGTACCATTGAAAGCATTATTAGCGGGATTCAAAGGCGGATTACTCAAAACATTCCCATTAATTCTAAGGGCTTCATTTACAGCTATATTTTCATCACCTTCCCAGGCTAAGAATCCAATTTTTGCATTTACGTTGTCCACAACATTAAGGCTACTGAGTGTAATATTGATGGCATCCGGAACGGCTTGCAATCCGTCGTAAACATTAAGTTGGTTTAAAGGCAAAGTATTATTTTGGTAAACAACGATAATTGCCCAACCTCCAAAATTAGTTCTGTTTTGAAAATAGTAAGGAATCCACTCGTTCAAATCTAGGTCGGATAATGTGTAAGTTCCGTTTCCGGTAGCTTGCACTAATGTTGTTATGTCTGTAAAAGCACTGAAATAATCCAATTCTAAATTATTGGCAATGCGATGGTGAGAAAAAATGCGCTGTGGTAAAATGGTTTGATTGTTTAATTTGACTTCAAAATCACCAGGGCCACAACCCGCCCAGTATAGATACGCTTTGGTAATAACATCATTGGGAGCTAAGGATAATGTTGCCGAGGAAGTTGTATAAATTACCGGATCGACCATAAATGAATCTTCTTCCGGATTTAAAGTATTTCCAACAAAGGTGAAGTCATATCGCCCGTTAAATTGTTGGAATAAAGAAATATCTTGTCCATAACTAGAACAGGATAATAAAAAGATACTAAAAAGGAAATAATTTAGTTTTAAAGACACAACTAAGAAAAGTATTAGGGGTTTAAATTTAGGAATTTAATTTTAAATTGAAGGATTGATAGTTAAAAACATTGTTTAGTTTTAGGATAACTCCTTATAAAATAATTTTCATACCTTTTTAAATAGTAGTTTTGTAACAACATTAAATTTCAGATTGTTTGCGGATTATAAAAACCATATTGCGAACTCCATTATTCAAAGCCACTTCTTTGAATAGTATTAGTGTTTTATTAAAAATCGGAATTGGGTTAATCACATCCAAAGTACTGGCAGTTTTTATTGGCCCTAGCGGAATGGCTTTGGCAGGAAACTTGCGAAATTTTTTAACATCTATTGAAAATGTTGCGACTTTAGGGTTTCAAAACGGTGTTGTAAAGTATATTGTCGAAAGTAAAGAGGATAAAGCGGCGCTTCAAAAAATTATCTCCACGGTATTTTTTAGTTTGATTGGCGTTTCTGTTGTATTAAGCGCTGTCTTGTTTGGTTTTGCTTCCTATTGGAGTCATACAATTTTCGGGGATTCCTTTGCCTATGCGTCTATTTTTAAAATCTTGGCTTTAGTACTACCTTGGTATGCAACGACTATTTTTTTGATAACCGTTATTAATGGTTTGGGAAAATACCGAAATGTGATTTACATCAACATTATTGGAAACATAGTGGGATTATTGTTTTCTGTCATGGCTATTTGGCATTATAAAACCTTTGGCGCTTTATTATCGATTATCATTCCACCTTCATTGCTATTTTTCGTGGTGTTTTATTTTATCAACAAAGACATTCCATTCTGGAGCACGATTTCATTGAAGACTTTTGATTTTCAAGTGATCAAAAATTTGTCATCGTACTCTTTGATGGCTTTGGTTTCTTCGGTTATTGGGCCATTGGTTTTGCTGGCAATTAGGAATAACGTAATTCGTAAACTGGGATTAGAGCAAGCTGGTTATTGGGAAGCCATTAGTAGAATATCGACCTATTATTTGTTATTCATTTCAACCATACTCACGGTTTATTTCTTTCCGAAATTGGCTTTTTCAACTTCCAAAAAGGCCACTAAGAATGTGTTTTGGAGTTACTACAAAGGGATTATGCCATTATTTATCATTGCCTTGGTTGTCTTGTATTTTTTCCGATTTCTAGTAATTCGGTTATTTTTCACAAAAGCATTTCTTCCGGTAACCGATTTGTTTTTTTGGCAATTGCTAGGCGATACTCTTAAAGCCGCTTCCTTAATTTTAGGCTATCAATTTTTTGCTAAGAAAATGACGGTAGCGTTTATAGTTACCGAATTGTTTTCGCTTTTGATAATGTATGGAGTAAGCTATTATTTTATGGGACTATTCGGTATTCAAGGCATCGTAATGGCACATGCAGTAACCTACTTCATCTATTTGGTGGTATTGGCTTCTTATTTTAGAAAAAGTTTGTTTTAATTCTGCTGTTTGCTACCAATCCAATTCTGTTCTTCAATACAACAAAAGTGAATAGCTGTCAATTGTTTCAAGAGGTTTCATTCTAAATTGGGAAGTTAGAACCCGGTGGAACGTGCAACGTACTAGTACATTCGTTTCTCAGTTATTTAGGGTTTCTACAACGGTGTTTTGGATAGTGAAATCCTTAAACGAAATCAATTCATTCTACAAGTTAAAGAAATGCCATAAAAAAA
>CALPUN020000095.1 GCA_943326765.2 Bifidobacterium breve
AAAGAAACTCGTCAATCACGATAAGAACATCGAATTGGTTTTTTCGTATTTGGATGAACTGATCGAAAAACGAGAACACAAAACCGAACGAACAAAAATTGGGTACAAGAAATAAAAATTAAGATATAGAACAATCAGCACGAAAATCCTAGCCCTGATAGTAGTGGATATCCTTTTGTGACGGCGTTCGGCACAAAAGATAGCAACGAATAGCAGGATTAGCTTCAAAAAAATAAGAAATAAAAAATGACTTCAATAGAAACAATATCCTTATCGGGACGCAAAAAGATGGTTTCCAACAAGGAAATGACTTTTTTAGAACGCTTGTATTTGGTGGCGATCGTCAAAGGCTTGTGGATTACCATCAAACATTTGTTTACACGAAAAGTAACCATTCAATATCCTGAGCAAGTACGCGCCATGAGTCCGGTGTATCGTGGGCAGCACATGTTGAAACGCGACGAACAAGGCAGAGAAAACTGTACCGCTTGTGGGTTGTGCGCTTTATCGTGCCCGGCAGAAGCGATTACCATGGTGGCTTCGGAGCGCAAAGCGGATGAGAAACATTTGTATCGCGAAGAAAAATATGCTTCGATTTATGAAATCAATATGTTGCGTTGCATTTTCTGCGGGCTTTGTGAAGAAGCGTGTCCGAAAGACGCCATTTACTTAACAACTTCAAAAGTCTTGGTGCCTTCCAGCTACGAACGGGAAGATTTCATTTTTGGAAAAGACAAATTGGTCATGCCGTTAGACATGGCGATGAAAAATGCTCAACTTAAAAACGCAAAATAATGTCGATAGCTTTAATCCTTTTTTGTGTATTGTCGGTAGTTACTTTAGCGACTGCTTTCCTTACGATTTTTACTAAAAACCCGATTCACTCGGCGATCTATTTGGTGATTTGTTTCTTCTCGATTGCCGGACATTATTTGTTATTGAACTCGCAATTCCTTGCTATTGTTCATATTATTGTCTACTCGGGCGCGATTATGATTCTGTTTTTATTTACGATCATGTTGATGAATTTGAATAAAGAAGACGAAGTGCACAAACCTCGTGTGACTCGTTGGGCAGCGGTGATTTTGTTTTGCTTGATGTGTTTGGTATTGATTACCATTTTCGTGAACTCGAAACCAATCATGGGGGAATATATCGCTACTGGGGAAGATTACCAATCGATTAAAGTGCTCGGAAAAGTATTGTTGAACGAATATATGGTGCCGTTTGAATATGCCTCAATCTTGCTTTTAGTAGCAATGATCGGAACGGTATTATTGTCTAAAAAAGAAAAAACCGGAAGAACTAATGAATAATATTTTAAATCAAATCGGTATCGAAAACTACATTTTCCTATGCGTAATTTTGTTCTGCATTGGGGTGTTTGGAGTGTTGTACCGAAGAAATGCCATCATCGTATTTATGTCGATTGAAATTATGTTGAATGCGGTCAACTTATTGTTTGTAGCGTTTTCAACCTACCATCAAGATGCGCAAGGACAAGTGTTCGTGTTTTTCTCGATGGCGGTAGCTGCTGCGGAAGTGGCGGTTGGACTAGCAATTTTGGTTTCAGTCTTTAGAAATTTAGGGTCGATCGATATTGATAATTTAAAAAAATTAAAAGGATAACATTCTATGGATACTTCTTTAGCTTTAGTTTTAGTTTTGGCTCCTTTTATAGGATTTCTACTGAATGTTTTCTTCGGGAAAGCCTTGGGAAAAACCGTTTCCGGAATCATCGGAACCCTATCGGTAGTGGTTTCGTTTGTAGTGACTTTGGTTTTCTTTATGCAAATCAGCCAAACTAATAAACCAATCACCATTTCTTTATTTGATTGGATTCAGATCAGCAATTTTAAAGTTGATTTTGGGTTTTTATTAGACCAATTGTCGCTGTTATGGTTGTTGTTTGTGACTGGTATTGGTTCGTTGATTCACTTGTATTCGATTAGCTATATGCACGACGATGAAAAAATGCATACGTTTTTTGCCTATTTGAATTTGTTCGTGTTCTTCATGATTACCCTTGTGGTCGGAAGCAACTTATTGGTGATGTTTATCGGATGGGAAGGCGTTGGATTGTGTTCCTACTTACTCATCGGATTTTGGTATAAAAATCAAGAATACAATGATGCCGCCAAGAAAGCATTTATCATGAATAGAATTGGAGATTTAGGGTTGTTAATCGGAATCTTCATTCTTGGTGCAGTGTTTTCCACTTTAGATTTCGCTACTTTAAAAACGGCTTTAGCTACCTCAACAACTGTAAATCCAACTTGGATCATGATGGCGGCTTTGGCTTTGTTTATTGGGGCTTGCGGGAAATCGGCTCAAATTCCGTTATACACTTGGCTGCCGGATGCGATGGCTGGCCCGACACCTGTTTCGGCATTGATTCACGCCGCTACGATGGTAACCGCCGGTATCTTTATGGTAACTAGATTGAACTTCTTATTTGATTTGACGCCATTCGTTCAAAATATTATCGCTATTGTTGGCGCTGTAACGGCTTTAGTCGCTGCCACGATTGGCTTGGTACAAAACGATATTAAAAAAGTATTGGCTTATTCTACCGTTTCTCAATTAGGCTTGATGTTTTTAGCTTTAGGATTGGGAGCTTACGAAGTAGCTGTTTTTCACGTCATCACACATGCTTTCTTTAAAGCTTGTTTGTTCTTGGGTTCGGGTTCTGTGATTCACGCCTTGCATGGCGAACAAGACATGCGCAAAATGGGTGGCTTGAAAAAAGCAATGCCAATTACCTTTTGGACGATGTTGATTTCGTCCTTAGCGATTGCCGGTGTCTTTCCGTTTGCTGGATTTTGGTCGAAAGATGAAATTTTGATGGTTGCTTTTGAACACAACAAAGTATTATGGGTTATCGGTTCAGTAGCTTCTATCATGACCGCTTTTTATATGTTCCGCTTGATGTACTTAACGTTCTTCAAAGAATTTAGAGGTACCGAAGATCAAAAACACCATTTGCATGAAAGCCCAGGATTAATCACATTTCCTTTAATCGTATTAGGGTTTTTAGCTGCGGTAGGTGGATTAATTAATTTCCCTGGCAGCACGTGGTTGCACCATTATTTAGCGCCGCTTTTTTCCAAAACAACCGAAGAACATGGGTTTGGAACTTTAGAATACGGATTGATGGGAATTGCTTTAATCGGTGCTTTCATAGGAATCGGAATGGCTTACACCAAATACATCAAACAAAACAATGTCCCTGAAGAAGACGATCAAATTACTGGTTTTGCAAAGGTGTTGTACCACAAATACTATGTGGATGAATTTTACGAAATTTTATTTGTAAAACCAATCAATGCCTTGGCTCGCTTCTTTAGAGATTATATAGAAACTGCTTTGTCTGGATTTATTTTCGGATTGGGTAAAGTAACGGTAGCACTCGGTTCGCAAGGAAGAAAATTGCAAAACGGGAATACGGGTTTGTATCTTTTCGCCTTTGTTTTAGGAGTTATCGCAATGATATCTTATTTATTTTTAGCTCAATAATTTATACCTAATGGACGTAACTAACTTATTAATTCTGCTTTTTGTTGGCGCCTTGGCCACGTATCTTTCTGGAGACAAATTAGCTTCCAAAGTGGCTTTGTTATTCGGATTGGGTGCATTCGGATTCTCGGTGTATTTGTTGAACCAATTTAATGCCGGTCAAAATTTAGATTTTGTAGCCGCTTGGATTACCAAACCCAATATTGCTTTTGCCTTAAAAACAGACGGACTAGCGCTTGCTATGGTTTTATTGACTACCGCACTGACTCCGATTATTATCTTTTCTAGTTTTGGAAACGATTTTAAAAATGCCAACGCGATTTATGCCTTAATCTTATTTATGTCCTTCGCGATGGTCGGGACTTTCCTAGCTGCGGATGGATTGCTATATTATATTTTCTGGGAGTTGTCATTAATCCCTATTTACTTCATTGCGTTGCTTTGGGGCAATGGCGATGCCGAAGATCGCAAAAAAGCGGTCGTGAAGTTCTTCATCTACACTTTAGCTGGTTCGTTATTTATGTTGACTGGTTTGGTGTATTTGTACTTGCAAGCGGGAAGCTTCTTATTGAGCGATTTGTACCAATTGCGGTTGTCTTGTGCACAACAATTCTGGATTTTCCTAGCGTTCTTCTTCGCTTATGCGATCAAGATTCCAATAATACCGTTCCACACATGGCAGGCCAAAGTATACCAAAAAGCACCAACGGTTGGAACCATGTTGCTATCCGGAATTATGTTGAAAATGGGATTGTACAGCGTGATTCGTTGGCAATTACCTATTGCACCCTTAGCGGCTAAAGGCTACCAATTTTTATTAATTGGTTTGAGTGTTGCTGGTGTCATTTATGGTTCTATCGTAGCCTTGCGTCAGAAAGATTTGAAAAAATTATTGGCTTACTCTTCGTTAGCACACGTTGGCTTAATCGCCGCGGGGGCCTATACTTTAACCTTAGACGGATTGCGTGGTGCGGTTTTGCAAATGATCGCGCACGGTTTTGTGGTTGTAGGTTTGTTCTTTGTTGCCGAAATTATTTTCAGAAGATACGAAACCCGATTGATTTCAGACATGGGCGGTATTCGTTCGCAATCACCCAAATTCACTTCGCTGTTTTTGTTGTTGGTTTTAGCTTCTGTTGCTTTGCCTTCTACGTTTAACTTTGTTGGAGAATTTACCGTGTTGTATAGTCTGTTTCAAGTAAATCTAGGTTTCGCCATTTTAGGAGGAACTACCATTATTTTGGGCGCTTACTATATGTTGAAAATGTTTCAACACGTCATGTTGGGCGAAACCAACGCAAGACCTTTTCAAGACGTAACGTTTAACGAAGGATTCGTATTAGTACTTATTATTGGTGTTTTATTCTTCTTCGGATTCTATTCCAAACCGATCACCGATTTGATTACACCCAGCTTAGAAAATATTTTAACTCATATCAATCGCTAACAGGATTTAGGATTTCAGATTTCAGATTTCAGATTTATAAAAAACAGAATACAAATTTTAAAGACATAGATTTAGTTTTTAGTACAATTACAAATCGTAAATTCAAAAAATGAATACATTAATAGCTATAGTAGGATTAGGTGTTTTATGCCTTTTATTGGAAATTTTTAATTTAAGAAAAGCGTTGGTTCCGATGACCATTTTAGGTTTACTAGGCGTTTTGGCCTTGACGATTTCGGAGTTCAATACGCCAGCCAGTTTTTACAACAACATGATTGTAGTGAATCCGTTTTCAGTTGCCTTTTCGAGTTTGTTTATAGTGTTGACTATTTTCTTAGTAGCCTTGAGTCATAATTTCTATGAAAACCACCCTACAAAACTCTCTGATTTCATTGCCATCAAAGTGTTTCTTTTGTCGGGAGCCGTGGCGATGGTTTCTTTTGGGAACTTATCGATGTTCTTTTTAGGCATTGAAGTGTTGTCGATTTCGCTCTACATCTTGGCGGCTAGCAATCGGATGAATCTAAAAAGCAACGAAGCCGGAATGAAATATTTCTTAATGGGTTCGTTTGCCTCCGGAATCATCTTGTTCGGGATTTGCATGATTTATGGCGCCATGGGAACTTTTGACGTACAAGAAATCAGCGAATTGTCGCGCTCTGCCGAATTACCGATTTGGTTTCCGATCGGAATTGCTTTAGTCACTATTGGAATGTTTTTCAAAATTGCAGCGGTACCGTTCCACTTTTGGGCACCGGATGTTTATGAAGGTTCGCCTGCTTTGACTACAGCTACCATGAGTACTTTGGCAAAAGTAGTAGCGATGGCGACTTTGTTCAAATTATTAACGGCGATGAATGCCGAGATATCCTACCAATTTCAAATTATTGTGGTGGTCGTTTCGATTGCTTCGATGACCGTTGGAAATATCATGGCTTTGAAACAAGCTAATGTCAAAAGAATGCTGGCGTTTTCTGGGATTTCACATGCCGGATTTATGTTGATGACTTTATTGAGTACGACTAGTTCTGCTGGCAGTTTGTTGTATTATGCCTCGGCGTATTCGTTGGCCGGGATTGCGGCTTTTGCTGTAATTTTGTATGTCTGTAAAAACAGAGACAACGAAGATATCGTTAACTTTCACGGACTAGGGAAAACAAATCCTTTGTTAGCAGCCGTATTAACTGGAGCCTTGTTATCGATGGCGGGGA
The DNA here is from genome assembly GCA_943326765.2 of Bifidobacterium breve. Classification (GTDB taxonomy): domain Bacteria; phylum Bacteroidota; class Bacteroidia; order Flavobacteriales; family Flavobacteriaceae; genus Flavobacterium. The sequence continues at coordinate 6,175 of CALPUN020000095.1, forward strand.
TTCCGGTTTTTGCTGGGTTCTTTGCGAAATTAACGTTGTTCAGTCAGACCATTCAAGCAGGTTACTTAGTTGTTGTAATGGCGGCGGTTGTAAACTCCATCATCAGCGTAGGCTACTATTTCAAATTAATTTTAGCGATGTATACCAAAGAGCCAAACGAAAACAGAACTGGAACTCCAATTTTAATATACGGTGTCGCAATTGTAGCGATTCTGTTGAACTTAGCCATTGGATTGTTCCCTTCATTAGTGATGGATTTGTTGGGATAAAATCAGTTCGCATTATAGCATGAACCATCAAGAATTCTTGGTGGTTTTTTTATGTCGATTCGTTTTGGTTAGCGGGTTGCCCTAGCCCGGATAGCAGTGGAAATCCTTTTTGTTTTTACGAAAAAACCCTCGTCCTTCAACTGTGCTCGGGGTGACAAGCTTCTCGCTCGGGGTGACAAAAACAAAAAGATTGAAACGGATAGCCGGATTAGCTCCTGAAAAATTTATCAACAACCGGCAGAATTAACTTTTGTCGCTCCTGTTTTTTGAAGCAAAATCCTAACTTTACGAGATGTATGCTTTAGTGGATTGTAACAATTTTTATGCTTCTTGTGAGCGTCTTTTTCAACCCCATTTGATGGGAAAACCGATCGTGATTTTATCGAATAATGACGGTTGCATTATTTCGCGCAGCGACGAAGCTAAGGCATTGGGCGTTCCGATGGGTGCGCCCGAATTTCAAGTTCGGGATTTGTTACGTCAAAACAACATTCAAGTTTTTTCTTCGAATTATGCCTTGTACGGCGACCTCAGTGAACGCGTAATGGCAATCCTACGACAGTTTACCCCGAATGTGGAAGTGTATAGTATTGACGAAGCGTTTCTGAATTTTGACGGCATGACCATTACGGATTACCACGATTATGGGATGCAAATGAAAAATCGCATTCGGAAATGGTTGAGCATTCCGGTTTGTGTGGGTGTGGCTCCAACGAAAGCGCTTACGAAAGTCGCCAACAAAATTGCGCGGAAATTCCCCAATCAAACCCAAGGCGTTTATGTGATTGATACCGCAGAGAAACGCATCAAAGCCCTCCAATGGACGAAGATTGAAGATGTTTGGGGCATTGGGCATCGCTTGAAAAAGAAGATGCAAGCCCGCAACATTCGAACCGCTTTCGATTTTATCAATCCGATACACACCGCTTGGATTAAGAGTCAGATGGGCGTGGTTGGGTTGCGCTTGATCAGCGAATTGGAAGGAAAGTCGGTTTTAGGATTGGAAAAAATTTCGAGCAAAAAATCTATTGCCATCACGCGGAGTTTTCCGAAACCGCTGGCAGAATACGATGCCCTTCGAGAACGTGTGGCGACGTTTGCTTCGGTGTGTGCCGAGAAATTGCGGATGCAGCATTCGTGTTGTCAAACTGTACTGGTGCTGTTGAATACCGTAGATTATGATCAGGGTAGAAAAAGTCGGTATTACCAACAAGTGGTGCCGTTGCCTTTTTCGACGAATTCTACCCTGACTCTTGTAGATACGGCTGTCAAAATGTTACAAAAACTATATGCCGAAAACAAAGGATTAGTCTATAAAAAAGCGGGCGTTATTGTCACGCAATTGTGTCCTGAAAACGAAAAGCAATTTGATTTGTTTGAAGATGAAAATCCGAAACACCTTCGTCTGATGAAAGCGATTGATGCAATTAATCAAAAAATGGGTGGTCGAAAAGTACGGCTAGGTGCGCAAGGAACTCAAACTTGGAACATGAAACAGCAGTTGCTTTCACCCAAATACACCACGCAATTCAACCAAATTCTAACCATCCGATGTCAATAAATAAACCCCTGACTTTTTTCAACCCTGATTTCGAAAGTGACTTGCGCATTCCGTATATCGACTTTGGGGTTTCTGCTGGATTTCCCTCGCCAGCTTTAGATTTCATGGAGAAGAGCATCGACCTCAACAAAGCGCTATCCGAAAATGCATTGGCTACTTTTTATATTAAAGTCGATGGCAATTCGATGATTGATGCCGGGATTCACGATAAGGATGTATTGGTAGTCGATCGGAGTTTAGAACCTCAAAACAATAAAATTGCGGTCTGTTTTATTGATGGTGAATTTACCGTAAAACGCATCCAGCTCAAAAAGGATGGCCTTTGGCTCTTGCCAGAAAACGCCAATTACAGCCCCATAAAAATCAATGAAGAAAACCAATTGATTGTATGGGGAATTGTGACGTATGTGATTAAAAAAATCTAACTTTTAAGCCGATTTAGATGAGTTGTATTTGTAATTTAAACCCAAAAGGTTCTGAAAAATTTTATCCGGTATTGGTACGACTAAGTACTTTATCTAGAGAAAAAATCTACCTTTTCAGGAGATTTAGAAGCGTTTTATTTGTTGTTTAAACCCAAAATTTAATGAAACACTTCTTTGTCTGGTATTTGTATGACTAAATTTTCCTTCTAAATAGAGATAAAGAAAGAAAATTAGGAAAAAGTTGCACTTTATATAATTAAACCTCTTTAATTTTTCCGACGAAATGCATGTTGCTACAGATAAAGCGGTTCGGAAGGAAACTGCTGCATTTTTATTTTGCACAAACGTTTAAATATGTATATGTTTGTTATATTAAAATTTGAATGCGAGGATTTTGGTTTTTTGTATTTGATAAAAAAAAATCTTTAACTAGATTTTACTTAAATTATGAAAAATATTAAATTGTAGTTATGAAAGTATTAATAGTTGAAGATAATAAAATTGCCTTAATGGGGATTAAAAAAGTACTGTCTGATCATCCAAATATAGAAATAAGTACTGCTGAAAACGGGTTGATAGCTTTAGAGTTTCTCACAGTAAACCCATCAGAATTACCTCATTTCATCTTACTAGATTTGAATATGCCAATAATGAATGGTATCGAATTTCTAAAAGCAATTAAAAAAAATGAAAGTTTAAAAAC
>CALPUN020000096.1 GCA_943326765.2 Bifidobacterium breve
CCATCAAAATGGTGAAATCTCCTAAAACGGGTGCTTATACATTCGTAGAATCAATTATGGCTCCTGAAGCTGTAGATGAATTCTTGAAAAAGAAATAATAACAATACCTTTTTATAGAATAGCTACTTTCATTCGGAAGTAGCTTTTTTATTTTTTATATTTACCACTTGAAATCATTGGTAAGCAATGTACTCCTGATTTTTTAATGTTTCAAGATTCTGAAACTTGTACTTCAGCAATCGTAAATCGTATAGCCTAATGAGTTTTTTTAAAAGAATATTCTCCTCCGAAAAAAAAGAAACCCTCGACAAAGGTTTAGAGAAAACGAAAACTACGTTCTTTTCGAAGTTAAATAAGGCTATTGCCGGAAAATCTAAAGTAGATGATGAAGTTTTAGATAACTTAGAAGAAATCCTAGTGTCTTCCGATGTAGGTGTAAATACCACATTGAAAATCATTACCCGAATCGAAAAAAGAGTTGCCGACGATAAATATTTAGGAACCGAAGAACTCAATCAAATCTTAAGAGAAGAAATTTCCGGATTGTTGTCGGAAACCAATTTAGGAGAAGCGACCGAATTTGTAATTCCCATCAATACCAAGCCTTATGTTATAATGGTTGTTGGCGTGAACGGTGTTGGAAAAACAACGACAATAGGAAAGCTTGCCTACCAATTCAAAAAGCAAGGCTATAAAGTGGTTCTAGGAGCTGCAGATACGTTTCGTGCTGCCGCAATCGACCAATTGCAAGTTTGGGCCGACCGTGTTGGTGTTCCCTTGGTAAAACAACAAATGGGAAGTGATCCTGCTTCCGTGGCATTCGATACGTTGCAAAGTGCCGTTTCTCAGGATGCCGATATTGTCATAATTGATACCGCAGGACGTTTGCACAACAAAGTGAACCTAATGAATGAGTTGATCAAAGTGAAACGCGTCATGCAAAAAGTAGTGGAAAATACTCCAAATGATGTGTTATTAGTACTCGACGGTTCAACCGGACAAAATGCTTTTGAACAAGCCAAGCAATTTACTGCTGCTACTGAAGTTACAGCATTAGCCGTTACCAAATTAGACGGAACCGCCAAAGGTGGCGTAGTAATCGGAATATCCGATCAGTTTCAAATTCCTGTAAAATATATCGGAGTAGGCGAAGGGTTAGAAGATTTACAAGTCTTTAATAAATACGAATTTGTAGATTCTTTTTTTAAATAACAGACCCGATAATTTTATAAAAAAAGGAAATTATTTTTAAAATACTTTCCTTTTTTTCGTTTACTTTATACCCTAGTTTATTAGCGTTTACTTATGAAAAAAATTATTCTTTTAGTCTTCGTTTCCATGGCCTTTAGCTCTTGTTTTAAGAAAGTTTCCGCTACCGATATTCCAAAACTGAACGGCTACTGGGAAATTGAAAAAGTAGTATTCCCCGACGGAACCAAAAAAGAATACACCATCAACGAAACCTTTGATTATTTCGAAATCAAAGGCAATAAAGGCATTCGCAACAAAGTAGCACCACAACTCGACGGAACTTTTCTTGTAACAGGCGACTATGAAAAAGTAGCGATAGAACAATCCGAAGGAAAATACATCATCTTATACACTACCTTTTCATCGCAATGGAAAGAAACATTGGAAACCCTAACCGATAAAGAGTTAGTCCTAATTAATGCTGCCAAAAACGAATACCATTACAAAAGAGCAGCGCCAATAAACTTACTAGAAGATGGCAAGAAGAACTAGTAACGAAAGCTCCATTGGTGCGATATTGAATGAGATCATTCAAGTCAATAAATTGCAACCCGGTATCAATCAGATTGCAGTTAGCGACGCTTGGAAAAATCTAATGGGTAACGGAGTGAATACGTATACCAAGAATATTTTACTAAAAGGCAGCACGCTATACGTAGAACTGACTTCTGCTGTCTTAAGAGAAGAATTAAACTACGGCAAAGAAAAAATTATAAAAATGATCAACGAAGAACTAGGAAAAGAAGTAATTACCTCCGTAGTTTTAAGATAAAAATACAAAAAAATCCCGTTTCGATGAAGCGGGATTTTCTGTTTAATTATATCGTAAATCAAATATCGTAAATTAAAATTGCTCTCTTCCAGCAAAGTGAAACGCACTTTCAATAGCAGCATTTTCATCGCTGTCTGAACCGTGAACTGCATTTTCTCCGATAGAAGTAGCATATTTTTTACGGATCGTTCCTTCAGCAGCATCTGCTGGGTTGGTTGCGCCAATCAAAGTTCTGAAATCCTCAATAGCGTTTTCTTTTTCCAATATTGCCGCAACAATCGGACCTCTAGACATGAATTCTACCAATTCTCCGTAGAAAGGTCTAGCTGCGTGTACCGCATAAAATGCTTGCGCATCGGCTATTGTCAATTGCGTTAATTTCAAAGAAACAATTTTAAAACCACCTTCAGAAATCATGTTTAAAATCCCACCGATGTGTCCGTTTTCAACCGCATCCGGTTTAATCATTGTAAATGTTCTATTCGTTGCCATTTTTTTTAAGTTTAATTTGCGTGCAAAAGTAAGCATTTTTTGAAGCTTTTCCTGCTGTCCACTCTATCTTTTTTTGCTAGTCATCCAAAGTGTTATAGGAGGACAATTTTGCTAGCAAAAAAAGGATGCCGTTCCCATCAGGGCTAGGGCAACCGTTTCCATAAAAAAATCCCTCACTATTACTAGCAAGAGATTTTAGTATATTAAAAAAACTAGGTTTTATTTTTTTATCAATTTTACTGTTTCAGTAGCAGTAGCGGTTGCGATTTTTGCAAAATACAATCCGCTAATCAAACTACAAGCATCAACGGTCGCAGCAGTAGCCGCAGGGTTGATTGTTAATACTGTTTTTCCTAAAACGTCTACGATTTGAATCGACACGATATTTTTGTTAGCAGTAGAAGCAAAATTCCAAACCGTATTTGATGGATTGGGATACACTTTAAAATTGCAAGGATGAAATGCAGTTGTTCCCAAAGGTTCCGCAAAAGCATAAGCACCAGTAACGCGATTCATCGCTACCGAATAAGTACCAGCTGTAGTAGGAATATCAGGTCCGTTCAAAACTAAAGTTCCAAACAATGAAGTGCCACCCCAATTAACATCCCAACTATTATTTTGTCTAAATTTCACAAGACCATCGGTCAACGTAATGTTGTTTAATCTAAAAGTAAGGCCATCCGTAGAAGTCAATTGATTGGCATCTATTTCACCAACGGTATTGGTTGGCCATCCGCCAGCACCACTTCCTACAATGGCAATCCTATTCGGATTTCCAAAGGTATAAGCACCAGTGATTCTGTTAAATTGAACGGTATATGTTCCAGCTATAGTGACAATATTGGCACCACCTTGCGTTGCAATTCCAGAAGGAAAAGCAATATCACCCCAATTGATAGTCCAATCGTTATTTTGCCTGAATTTTAGTTCTCCATCGGTTAACGGCAATGCATAACTGGTGTAGTTGATACCGTCGGTGGTCGTCATTTGATTGATATCAAAAGGGCCTGGGTTTCCGATATCGCCTGGCCATCCGCCAGCACCGGAGCCTACAATTGCGACGCTGGGAAATGAAGATGATCCAGTAAATGTGTAAGCACCTGTACTCAAATTAAATTCTATAGTCCAAGTTCCTAGCGGCACCGGAATAGCGGCACCATTTAAAGTAGCGACACCTTCAGGAAACGCAGTGCTACCGTAATTTAAGGACCACGCGTGACCAGAACGAAATTGTAATACTCCATCTACTGTTCCTAAATTAGAGTAGGAATAATGAATGCCATCGGATGTAGTCATGTCAAAATCAAAACCATCTCCGGTCCCGCCAACTGCTGTTCCTGTAAGACTTATTAATGGATAAACAGGACTAGCTACAAAATTATATTCACCAGTAGTTATGTTGAGTGTTATGGAACTATAATTACCGGCAATTACCGGAATTTGCAGCACCGAATCCACAACAGTACCCGCTGGAAAAACGTCTCCTCCAAACAGATTGCCATCCGCTTCAAATTGAGCAGTACCATTAGTCAAATCAACATTAGAAATACTGTAAATAGCGGCATCATTGGATGACATTACTATACCACTCGAATCGTTTACCGCACTACCAATAAGTTTAACAATTGGTAGTGGCATAGCTCCGGAAAAGGTGTAAGCTCCTGTTGTACTATTAAAATTCACAGCATACGTTCCTGTTACACAAGGAATGTTAGCGCCATTTTGTAATCCTATGCCCGAAGGAAAATCAGTGGCCCCCCAATTCAAATTCCAATCATTGTTGGCTCTAAATTTTAGACCACCCCCTGATTGCGAATTTGTTAAATAAATACTAGCAAGCGTCCAATTTTCTCCATCCGTAGAAGTCATTTGATGAAAGTCTATAGGCCCAGGATCATTAGGAGTTCCTGGCCAGCCACCAGCAGCTTCGCCTACAATAGCAATGGAGTTCATTTGTGCGTTTCCTATGAAAAAGGAGGTCAGCAACAGAAATAATAGTATTGTTTTTTTCATAGCATCAAATTTTAGGACTCTAAAATACCGTTAATTAAGATATGTAAAGCGCAAATGTATGTTAAAAAAAATCCCTCACTATTACTAGCAAGGGATTTTAGTATGTTAAAAAAACTAGGTTTTAGTTTTTCATCAATTTTACTGTTTCAGTAGCAGTAGCGGTAGCGATTTTTGCAAAATACAATCCGCTATTCAAGCTAGAAGCATCAACTGTTGCAGCAGTAGCCGCAGGGTTGATTGTTAATACTGTTTTTCCTAAAACGTCTACGATTTGAATCGATACGATGTTTTTGTTAGCAGTAGATGCAAAGTTCCAAACTGAATTCGATGGATTTGGATATACTTTAAAGTTAACAGAAGCATTGAAGTTAGTAGTAGCTAAAAAAGCATCAACAATTGAATATTGATTCGTTGCTCTATTTACAGTAACATTATATGTTCCAGCAGTAACATTGATATTATCACCATTTTGTACTAAAGCAGCAACTAAACCAGCACCACCCCAGTTCATAGCCCATGAATTGTTTGCACGGAATTTCACTTGTCCTGTAGTTAATACAAGATTGTTTGAAGTATACGTAGCGCCATTATCAGTAGTAGTTAATTGATTTAAATCTACTTGAGGATCATTAGGCCATCCACCTGCACCATCACCAACGATAGCAATAGTTGGGAAAGAAAAAGTATACGCACCAGTAGTAAGATTAAAAGTAACATCATAAGTACCAGCAGCAGTTACAGTAATGTTGTCTCCTTCATTTCCAACAGCTGGTCCAGTAGGGAATGAAAGACCCCCAAAAGAAGTAGTCCAAGCATTATCTTGCCGAAATTTAATATCTCCAACAGTAAGATTTACAGTACCAGTATATGTGATTCCATCAGTTGTTGCTAATGCATTAACATCAACTTGCGGATCATTAGGCCATCCACCTGCACCATCACCTACTAGAGCGATAGAATGAAACACTGGAGCTACTACGAAAGTATAAACACCTGTTGCAATATTTAAATTAACCGAAGTATAACTTCCTCCAACAACGGGAATCATGTCGGCTGCACCGGTTAAAGTACCACCTGGGAAAGTTGTTTCTCCATAGATGTTTCCATCAACATCAAATTGAGCAGTACCATCAAGTAAAGTAACATTGGCAGCTGAGAAATTTTCTAAATCTAAAGTAGACATTGAAATTCCTAAAGGATTTGAAACGGCTGTTCCGAAAAGTTTTACAACAGAAGGAGGCGTACCACCTGAAAATGTATAGTCACCTGTGAGACTGTTAAAAGTTACATCATAAGTTCCTGCAATACATTGAATGTTAGCACCACCTTGAGTTCCTGTGCCAATTGGAAATGCCGCATTACCCCAATTGATTGCCCAATCATGGTTTGCTCTAAATTTTATACCACCATCAGTTGTTCCAACCGGAGAATTCGCACTTGCACAGATAAGTCCTGTATAGGTCCAGTTTTCACCATCAGTAGAAGTCATGTCAAAGTCGAAACCTGTACCCCAACCACCAACAGCTTCTCCTGTAATAGAAACAGAAGTGATTTGCGCATTTGTATTAAATGCAGTTAAACAAAGCGCAAATAATAAAAGTAAATTTCTTTTCATAATAAATGATTTTTTAAATTAAATTTTTTTATAAAATTAAACAAAATAATGAAACCCCACTATTACGCTCGCATAAATGTCGATACGAAAACGTTTTCGTGTTGATAACATTATTTTTTTAACGAACGTTAAAGGATATTAATGATTTGAATCGGTTTTTATTATGAAATGAATAATTATAGTATTCTTTAGAAATTAAAGAGCCGCATCAGATTAGGTAAAAAATAAAGTAACTTTCTATCGCTATAGTATCGGTAACTACAAAGTAATTTAATCTTTCAAAATTTTGATAGTACTGCTAGAATGAAGTGTAGTCACTCGCGCTAAATAAACGCCACTCTTAAAGGAGGAGCCATCGGCCTGACAAACTGTATTTTTTGGAACCAAAGAAACTAGTACTTTTCCACTAATATCCATAATCACAACACTTTCAATGTCCTCATTTTCAGAAGAAAAAGTCCATTGATCTTTGGTAGGATTCGGACTTACTTTAAACGATTTTTTTTCAAAATGGGGATTCTTTAGCAACTGGTAAAAATTATATTCTCCGGTACTTCTATTAAAACTAATACTATAATATGCAGCTTGGTTTATGGGAATATTCACTCCGTCTTGCACTCCAATACCATTTGGGAAAGTGGAGGCGCCCCAATTCACCGCCCAACTATTATCTTTTCTGAATTTTACTCCGCCAACAGATAGAGCCAAATCGGAAATGGTATACGTAAACCCATCTGTTGTAGTTAAATCCGTATCTTCTACTGTAAATCCATTCAGCGCCGTTCCTAAAATGCCCACACTGGGAAATGAAAAGCTATATTCACCAGTGATTCTATTAAAAGTAACGAAATGTTCTCCGCCTGGGATGAAAAGGGAAGGCCCATTTACTACAGCGGTTCCATTAGGATATGTTGTGCTTCCCCAAACAAAATTGGAAGTATTATCTTGTCTGAAATAAGCATTGCCACTGCTAAAATAAAACCCAGAAAGGGTGTAGTGAATTCCGTCGGTAGTAGTCATGTCAACATCGGGAGCAGAATAGCCTAATTGTGAATTGACTGCTGGACCCCATATTCCAATACTAGGAAAATTAGCAGAAGTAATAAAAGTGTAGGACCCGTTTGAACGATTAAAAGTTACGTCATAGGTTCCGGCTGTGGTGGGAATATTCGCAGTGCTGTTCAAAATTCCGAAACCACTTGGAAACGTACTTCCTCCCCAATTAGTGGTCCAGGACTGGTCTTGACGGAATTTTATTTCCCCTGTAGTTATTGCCAAATTCGCAATGAAGTAAGTGACATTATCAGTTGTTGTTAAGGTGATTTCAGGCCCAATCTGAGATCCTGGCCAACCATTAACTCCTGTTCCTACAATGGAAATGGTTTGCGAATTTGCTGAAAAGAGTACTAATGAAAGTAGTAAAAAAAGTAGTTTTCGTTTCATAAAAAAAGAGTTTTAAAGCACTAAGATATCAAAATTATAAAACTAAAATAGTAAATTCTTTTTCAAGTGGTTTCAAATTAGAATAGAGCTGCTCAAGCAATTGAGAGCCGTTTTCCAAATAAAATTCAGAAAAATTGGCTTGCCGTTCTTGCAATCCATGGTTCGGAAACAACTCGTTTTGTAAATCGGTAATGCGTTCCAAAAGGTCGGCATGTTTTCGTTTTTGAGCTTTCAACAACCGCAATTCTAAGGAATCTAGACCTTTTAGCTGCTTCGCCTCTTGTGCTTTAACGGCACCAGCAAACGATTGGTCGGTTTGCACAACAAGCGAATGCAAATAATGAAATTGATTTTTCAAATGTTCTTTCTGAATGGTCAAATCGATTGGAAATGCAGAGAATGATTTTATTTTTTCGTTTTTTAAATCATTTTGATTTCGGAATAAGTCGGCCCAACTCAATCCTAGTCGATCCGCTTTTTTAGCTTGTTTTTCGGTGGCTAGCAAAACGGAATTCCGCACCAATAAAATTGGAAAAACAACTCCAGCAGACTCAAAATAAGATTTCAATTCCAGCCAGTATGCAATTTCACCACCGCCGCCAATGTAGCATAAATTCGGTAAAATAACTTCTTGATACAAAGGACGAAGCATTACATTTGGACTGAATTTTTCAGGATTTTTTTCTAACAAAGCGAGCAACTCTTCTTTTGTAAACTGAACGGAAGTAGCGTTGACCCGATAAATATCTTTTTCTAAAATAATGCGTTCACGCAAAGCATCTTCAATATAAAACAAATTTATTGCTCTAGGATTTACTTGTATTGAATATGGTTTAAGTTTCGAAATGGTATCGGAGACTTTCTTAAAAGCCGTTTGCTCCAGAAGTTCTTCTTTCATATAAGGAACAAACTTTTTTTTCAAAGCCTTTTCATCCGAGTCTAAAATCACCAAACCCTGGGTCCCAAAAAGTTCATTGGCTATATACCTCGTCGCTTCGGTTAAAGTGAGGTGCTTCAGATAGGCTTTTTCAAATAGTGTTTTAATTACATTGGCATTTAAGCTAGTGCCAAGTTCTTTTTCAAACAAATCCAAAACATCTCGCAATCCTTTGGTTGTCCCTCGTCCGACAGGACCCTTATTCTCTTTATTCCAACGGAACTTTTTTCCTTTATAATTAACATAATTTATTTCTTCAAAGTCATGATCTTCTGTTGCCATCCAATAAATGGGTACAAAAGTATAGTTGGGATATTTTGATTTTAACTCTTTGGTAAGGTTGATTGTGGTAACGATTTTATACAAAAAATACAACGGACCAGTGAATAAATTCAACTGATGTCCGGTAGTAATTGTGAATGTACTATTCTGCCGCAATGCTTGTATATTCTGCTGTGTTTTTGCAGAAACTTCCAAAGATTGGTATTGTTTTTCTAAAACAGTCACCAAAATGTCACGATTAGAATGATCATAATGGTGTTGCTTTTCTAGA
>CALPUN020000097.1 GCA_943326765.2 Bifidobacterium breve
AATTAATAGCCGATCCAACGGGTTATATTTTCACATGGTTGGTAGGATATTCGAGTTTGCTAGGTCCCGTTGGCGGGATCATGATTGTCGATTACTATTTTATCAGAAAGCAAGAATTGATTTTAAAGGATCTCTACGATTCAAAAGGAATTTATAGCTTTTCAAACGGATTTAATAAGGCCGCCATCGTGGCTTTATTGCTGGGCATAGCGCCCAATGTTCCCGGATTTTTGACTACAATCAAAGTGGTCGGACCAGATGTTTTCCCGAGCTGGATTTCGGGATTGTACAGTTACGCATGGTTCGTCGGATTCGGATTAAGCGGTTTGATTTATTGGCTTTTAATGAAGAAAAAATAATACTAGGGAACGGAGGAGTAGCGTTCCAAATTGTCTAACGGCCAGTTCGCCATAGGCTCGGGTCAAAATAAAACAAGATGAGTATTTTAATAAAAAATGGACGAATAATAACAGCAACAGACGATTATGTCGCTGATATTTATATTGAAGGAGAAAGCATCCAAGCAATTGGCACGAACTTAAACGTAAAAGCCGATCAAGAAATGGATGCTACAGGAAAATTAGTCCTGCCTGGCGGAATTGACCCTCACGTGCATTTAGACATGCCGTTTATGGGAACCTATAGCAGTGATAATTATGAAACTGGAACCCGAGCGGCGTTGTTTGGCGGAACCACTACCGTGATTGATTTCATTTTGCAAACCCAAGGCAAAAGCCTTCAATCGGCATTGCAAGAATGGAAAGGGCGCAGCGATAACAACGCGGTAGGCGATTACAGTTTCCACATGGCGGTGACCGATTTTAACGAAGATACCAAAAAAGAAATCCAACATTTTATAGAAGTCGAAGGCATCACGTCCTTTAAAACCTTCATGGCTTATAAAGGCGCCTTGATGATCGATGACCGTCAAATGATTGGCTTAATGCAAGAAGTAAAAAAACACGGTGGATTAATCAACGTGCATGCGACTAATGGCGACATGATTGATTACTTGATTGCCAAACACAAATCGGAAGGCAAATTGGCGCCGTTGTATCATTATTTATCACAACCCGAAGTGACCGAAGCCGAAGCCAGCGGAAGATTTGCCGACATGGCCAACTACACTGGTTGCCCCGGATATATTGTCCATTTAACTTGTGAAGGTGCTTTGAACGCCGTTCGGAATGCCACGAAAAGAAACCAAAACGTATTCGTAGAAACTTGCATTCAATATTTGATTTTGGACGCTTCTTTATACGAACAAAATTTCGAAGGCGCCAAATGGGTCATGAGTCCGCCTTTACGAGAAAAGAAAGATCAAGAAACCTTATGGGCTGGCTTGAATCAAGGTTTGGTGAAAGTCGTAGCTACGGATCATTGTCCGTTTATGTGGGAACAAAAACTCATGGGCAAGGACGATTTTTCTAAAATTCCAAACGGCCATCCTGCTATCGAAAACCGCATGGAATTGCTTTTTAGTGAAGGGGTCAACAAAGGTAGAATTACCTTAAACAAATATGTAGAAGTGGCGTGTACCAATGCTGCAAAAATCTTCGGAATGTTCCCTAAAAAAGGAACCATCGCCGTGGGAAGTGACGCCGACATTGTCCTGTTCGACCCCAATGAAAAGCACACCCTTTCCGCCAAAACACATCACATGAACGTGGATTACAGCGGTTATGAAGGCTGGCAAGTTACCGGAAAAGTGAAAACCGTTTTGCTCCGCGGGCAAGTTGTAATTGATAATAATGAATGTAAAGTAACCAAAGGCTACGGTCAATTTGTTAAACGAAATAAAGTCGAAGGAAAAATATAAAAAGGTTGTTGGTTGTCGGAATAACAGAGTCAACCATCAACTAACAACCAACAACTAAAAATGGCACGAATCATAAAATCAGGACTCATTCAATTGAGTTTGGCAAAAACAGAAGGCGAAGGCACCATTGCTGAAATCATGCAAGCCATGGAAGACAAGCACATTCCTTATATTGAAGAAGCTGGCAGACAAGGGGTTCAAATTCTGTGTTTTCAGGAAATTTTCAATACACCTTATTTTTGTCCAGGGCAAGATAGCGCATGGTATGCTTCGGCAGAAACCGTTCCGGGTCCAACTACAGAGCGCATGCAAGGCTACGCCAAAAAATACAACATGGTGATTGTTGTTCCGGTGTATGAAAAAGAACAAGCGGGGGTTTACTATAATACTGCCGCTGTTATTGATGCCGATGGAACGTATTTGGGCAAATACCGCAAAAATCACATTCCACAAACGGGAGGTTTTTGGGAGAAATTTTTCTTCAAACCCGGAAATTTAGGCTATCCCGTTTTTCAAACTAAATACGCAAAAGTAGGTGTTTACATTTGCTACGATCGTCATTTTCCTGACGGAGCCAGATGTTTGGGATTGAACGGAGCAGAGATTGTTTTCAATCCATCCGCTACAACGGTAGGACAATCGCAACACTTATGGAAATTAGAACAACCCGCACACGCGGTGGCTAACGGCTATTTCATGGGCTGCATCAATCGTGTCGGAGAAGAAAAACCATGGAATTTAGGGCGCTTCTACGGAACGTCTTATTTCGTAAATCCTTTAGGACAAATCATTGCTTGCGCTTCAGAAGACAAAGACGAGCTGCTTGTGGCCGAATTCGATTTGGATTTAATAGAACAAATCCGCGGCAAATGGCAGTTTTACAGAGACCGAAGACCAGAAACCTATGGCGAGATTGTAGCGCCTTAATCATAAATAAACAAAGCTATAAAACCAATTAAAAATATGAGCATAAAGAATAACCGATTAACCCAAACCGAATATCAAGAAAATTTCACAGATATTCACCCGCCGTTTGAAACACCAGACGCGGCTTTAGTAGAAGCGAACCGCTGCTTGTTTTGTTACGACCCGCCTTGTATGAAGTCGTGTCCAACATCGATCAACGTTCCAAAATTCATCAAACAAATCGCCACCGAAAATACGAAAGGCTCGGCACACACCATTTTTTCTTCTAACATTATGGGAGCCGGGTGCAGCAAAGTGTGTCCAGTAGAAAAATTATGCGAAGGAGCTTGTGTGTATAATTTAATGCATGAAACGCCTATCCATATTGCCAAATTGCAACGCTATGCCACCGAAAAAGCCATGAAAAACAACTGGCAATTGTTCGAACGCAAACCGTCGACAGGAAAACGGGTCGCTATTGTTGGCGCCGGTCCAGCCGGATTGAGTTGCGCGCACACTTTGAGTAGAGAAGGCATCGATGTGACGATTTACGAAAAAGAAAGCAAAGGGGGAGGTTTAATGACTTACGGAATTGCCGCTTACAAAGTCACACCCGAATTCTGCGAAGATGAGGTGAACTACATTACTTCCATTGGCGGAATCAACATCAAATACAACCAAGAATTAGGAAAAAATATAACTGTAGAAGAATTGCAACGCAACTACGATGCCGTCTATATGGCTTTTGGAGTGGGATTGGCGCGCCAGTTAGAAATTCCGGGAGAGCATTTGCAAGGTGTTGAAGATGCTATCAAATTCATTTACGAATTGAGAACCAACAATCATGCTTCGGTTGCTGTTGGGGATAAAGTAGCCGTAATCGGAATGGGAATGACCGCGATTGACGCTGCGACACAAGCCAAGCGATTGGGTGCTTCCGAAGTAACTTTAGTTTATAGAAGAACGCAAGACGAAATGCCTTGTACCGAACATGAATTGAATATTGCCAAACTCGATGGTTGCAAGATCATTTGGTTGGCAGCTCCAAAAGAAGTGCTTGGTCAAGACGGAAAAGTAACGCAATTGGTTTGCGATGTAATGCATTTAGGAGCCCCTGATGCGAGTGGACGACGAAGCCCAATAGCATCTGGAGAAACATTCACGTTAGCCGTAGATATGGTTATCAAAGCCGCAGGACAAATGCCGTTCGAAAGCATGGTTAATAGCTATTCTTTTGAAAACAGCAAAGGAAAACTAGCGGTAAAAGGCAAATCGGCAACCAGTTTAAAAGGTGTTTTTGCTGGAGGCGATTGCGTAAACGGAGGACGAGAAGTCGTAGATGCGGTGCAAGCTGGAAAAGACGGTGCTGCCGCCATTGTAAAACATCTTTTTGGAGCTGAATATATTTTGGAATCCGAATTAAAACCAACTTTTAACAACTAAATTTATGTTGAATTTTAAATGTTAAATGAAAACGGAGAACAAAATAGTATCCTTAACTTTTGATTTTTCTATTGCCATTATTGGGTTGTATAAAACCTTATTAGATTAAAAAGAGTATGTGCTTTCGAAGCAATTACTTCGAAGCGCGACTAGTATCGGAGCAAATGTGGAAGAAGCAAATGCGGCTCAAACTAAAAAAGATTTTATTGCCAAAATGGCGATAGCTTCAAAAGAAGCCAGAGAAACAAAATATTGGCTGCGGCTCTTAGACAAAAGTAAACTCGTGCCTTTGGATTATTCAACTTATTTAACTTTGATTGAACATATCATCAATATCATAACAAAAATTGTAAAAACAAGCCAAACGTCCTTACAATAAGACATTTAACATTCAAAATTTAACACTTAACATAAACAATTATGGCAGATATATCAACCGATTTTTTAGGCATAAAATCACCCAATCCATTTTGGCTAGCCAGTGCACCACCAACGGATAAATTAATAAACGTTGTCCGTGCTTTTGAAGCAGGATGGGGCGGTGTAGTATGGAAAACGCTAGGCTCGCAAGTAAAGAACGTTTCGTCTCGTTATTCTTCTGTAAATTATGGAGGCAAACGCATGATGGGTTTCAACAACATCGAATTAATCAGCGACAGACCATTAGAGATTAATTTAAAAGAAATTTTAGAAGTTGTAAAAATGTTTCCCGACCGTGCGATGATTGTTTCATTGATGGCAGACAACGACCGCAAGTCTTGGCACGAACTAATTATGAAATGCGAAGATGCCGGAGCCATGGGATTCGAATTGAATTTCGGCTGTCCACACGGAATGACCGAAAGAGGCATGGGAGCAGCAGTTGGTCAAGATCCAGCAATTGCCAAAATGGTAGTCGAATGGGTTATGGAAAAAGCCACGATCCCTGTAATTACAAAACTAACTCCAAATGTGCATTCTGTAGTTCCCACAGCCCGAGGTGCAGTCGAAGGAGGAACCAATGCCCTGAGTTTAATCAATACCATTCAAAGTGTTACCGGTGTCGATTTAGACACACTCGTACCCAATCCCTACGTAGCTGGCAAAAGTGTTTTTGGAGGGTATTGCGGTCCAGCCGTAAAACCAATCGCTTTAAAAATGCTGACCACTATAGCTCAAGATCCGTTAGCATCTAGAGTTCCAATTTCCGGAATTGGCGGTGTAAGCACCTGGAAAGATGCTGTCGAGTTCATGCTTTTAGGAGCCACTTCCGTACAAGTTTGTACCGCAGCCATGACACACGGTTTCCGGATTGTAGAAGACATGTGCGAAGGATTAAATAACTGGATGGACGAAAAAGGCTATCAAAAAACAACCGATTTCATCGGAAAATCAGTAGAAAAAATCACCCATTGGGAAGATCTCGATATCAATTACCACCACATCGCGAATATCGACCAAGACAAATGTATTCATTGCGGTTTGTGTTATATCGCTTGCGAAGATACGTCGCACCAATCCATCAATGTAGAACGAGGCAATCCGCATAACAATTACACCATTAAAGAAGAAGAATGTGTGGGTTGTAATTTATGCAAATTGGTTTGTCCGGTTGACAATTGCATCACGATGGAAGTACACCGCGTGGCCCCTGAATATGTCAATTGGAAAGATTGGCAAGCACGCGGATTACCTTTAAATGACCATTAAAATTATTTTAAATGTTAAATGTTGAATGTTGAATGATTCTGTTTTTTTCATTCAAAATTCAGCATTCAAAATTCGACATAAAATGAACATAAACGCAATTCGACTTCAAAGTCACTTCGAAGCCATGAGCCTCATCGGTAAAATTGGCGAAACCGGAACCTGCAGACCTGCGCATACCGAATTAGAAAAACAAGGATTCGAAATCGCCGCTTCTTGGATGCGTGAAGCCGGAATGACCACCCGAATTGATAATTTCGGAAACCTAATAGGAAGATTGGAAGGCAAAAACTCAAATCTTCCCGTTCTCATGATGGGTTCTCACTTAGATTCGCAACCCTACGGAGGAAGATTCGATGGTGTTGCGGGTGTACTTTGCGCCATTGAAGTTGTCGCTACCTTGCACGAAAACAACGTTACTCCCGAACGTCCTATCGAAGTCATCTCGTTTGCTGACGAAGAAGGTTGGCGGTTCAATAAAGGACTTTTCGGTTCTCGCGGCATCTTAGGCAAACTAGAAGAAGGCGAATTGCAACGTGCCGATAAAGACGGCATCACGCGCGAACAAGCACTAAAAGACTTTGGTTGTGACATCACCAAATTCAAAGAATCTGAATACACACCAGGCAGCATTTTTTGCTTCCTCGAACTGCATATCGAACAAGGGCCAGTTTTGGATATGGCGCACAAACCCATTGGCGTAGTTTCTGGAATCTCAGGCCCGCTTTGGTGGACCGTCAAATTAAAAGGAATGGCGGGACACACCGGCTCTGTGCCAATGCCCATTCGGAAAGATGCTTTGATGGGTGCCGCAGAAATTATTGTTGCCGTGAATGAAATTGCTACTCAAGTTCCAGGCGCGCCTACAGTAGGAACGGTAGGAACCATTCAAGTTTTCCCCGCTTCCAGAAATATTATTCCCGAAGAAGTAATCTTCACCGTTGATTTGCGCGACATCGATCTAGATCGGAGAAACCGTTACGAAAAACAATTGCGTGACCGGATTGCGGCCATCACCAAAAAACACCAACTTACTTACGAAATTTCCGAAGATACCAAAAGCGACCCACGCTATTGCGCCGATTGGATTAAAGAACTTATTCATAACGAATGTAAAAGTTTGCAATTGGATGCTCCCGAATTGATGAGCGGTCCTTTCCATGATGCCTTAGCCTTGTCGTACGCCTGCGACTACGGGATGATTTTCGTGCGTTGCAAAGACGGCATCAGCCACAATCCACTTGAATTTTCTTCGTATGAAGATTTAGCCCTCGGAGCCAATGTCATGTTAGGAACGGTTGTGGGCATTTTGAAGAAATAAAAAAAGGACATTTTTTGGGGCGTGCCACCACTTCCGCGCGCTCCAGTGCTGTCGGGCTATCCGTTGCAAGTCCACGTTGCGCAAGCGCCACTGCGGGCTTTCCACTGCTATCCCTCACGCAGTTTGGAATTTAATACAAGCCCATTATCGTTTCAATGAAAAGTGCGATTTGAAAGTCTTCTCGCCGTTGTTTCGGTTCGGATCAATATAGTCCACCGTAAACCAATAATCGGTCGAAGGCATTTCCTTACCGTTATAAGTTCCGTCCCACCCTTTGCTAATGGGGCTAATTTGTTTGATCAATTTTCCATACCGATCAAAGATGTATATTTTAGAATTCGGTTGACTCTCTAACCCAATGACATTCCAAGTGTCATTATAATCATCCGCATTTGGAGTGAAAAATCTAGGGAAGTCCACAATCAAAACTTCTCCTTTTAAATTGGTACAACCTGATGCATCCTTCACCGATATAGTGTGCAATCCACCGTTCACATTATAGAATATAGGAGCATCTTGAAAAGGACCATTATCAAGTTGGAATTGGAACGGACCTGTTCCAGCTGGAGGGTTCACGACAATGTTTTGATTTGCAGTAAAAGCATCCGTAACATCCGCACTAAAGGCATTGGAAAAAACAGAGGATGTTACAGTTCCAAAAACTTCTTCCGAAACACAACCAGTTAGTATATTTGTCGACACCACCGAATAAAGTCCAGCGGCATTGGCAGTATATGTATTAGTGCTAGCTCCTGTTATTAAAGCACCATTAAAAAACCATTGAAAAGAGTAATTGGTATTGTTTAATCCGGATAAAAACAGGTACGGTTGGGTTATATTTCCAGTAGAAAATTCTTCGCAAACAATTCCACTTACTAATACGGGGATAGGTTTTGGGTTGACACGAACAACAATAGTTGCCTGACTTCCGATGCAACTACCTAATGTTGGCGTTATAGTATAAAATACGGTTCCATTTGATCCGCTTGTAGTAGTAAGAATATCGTTGATACTATTTCCAAATCCATTGGTTGCCCCGATTACTCCATTTTGAACTATCGTCCAAGCGAAAGAGGTTCCTAAAAGGGTTCCGGTTAAAGTAATGTTTGGGGACTCTCCACTACAAATTACTATCGGATTTATAGGGATTACTTGAGGTGTAGGATTTATTGCGACTGTTCTTGTAGCGGTTACATTAGCGCAGCCTCCAGTTCCAAGAACTGTGTAAGTCATCGTTGCATTTCCAGCACTAACACCAGTAACTAGTCCTGAAGCAGAATTAATTGTAGCCACAGCAGCATTGGACGAAGTCCAAGTTCCCCCAGCAGAAGTAGAAGCAAAAGTCGTTGTCAGTCCGGCGCAAATGGCTTGATTTCCAGAGAGCGTTCCTACGATAGGCGCAGCAGTTACAGCGACTGTTCTTGTAGCGGTCACATTAGCGCAGCCTCCAGTTCCAAGAACCGTGTAAGTCATCGTTGCATTTCCAGCACTGACTCCAGTAACTACACCTGAAGCAGAATTAATTGTAGCCACAGCAGCATTGGACGAAGTCCAAGTTCCCCCAGCAGTAGTGGAAGCAAAAGTCGTTGTCAGTCCGACGCAAATGGCTTGATTTCCAGAGAGGGTTCCTGCGATAGGTCCGCCTCCAACGATAACGGTTACTTGATCTGAAGTTGTACAACCAAGTCCATTATTTGCCGTTAGTGTATAGGTTGTAGTAGCGGTTGGACAAACGGTTGGCGTTAAAGTTGTTG
>CALPUN020000098.1 GCA_943326765.2 Bifidobacterium breve
ACGAGAAACTTCCGACAAGATCTTAGATGTTAGTTCCCTACAAAAAGGAATTTACTTTGTAAAAATCGACACCAACGAAGGAACACTCACGAAGAAAATTATAAAAGAATAAACAAAAAAGCCCGAAAAAATGCAATGCCCCCAAAAAGTTAGACACTATTTGGGGGTATTTTTATGGAAAGAAAAGTCAAATATGATTATGCTTTAAACTTCAAAGGCAAGTGCACTACCTTTTTAGTTTCGAAAAACTCATGTTCAAAAAAATCAGCAATGGAAAATTCAGTAGCCTTGGGGAATGCCGCTAATTCTTCTGTTAAATCACCACCTTTGAGGTATAGGATTCCGTTTTTTAATTCGTGTTTTTGTTGTTTTTTGATTTTATCTTTTACCCATAAAACGAAATCAGGCATGTTCGTTACGGCGCGGCTCACGATGAAATCATAATCGCCTTTGACGTTTTCGGCTCGGAGTTGTTCTGCTTTAACATTTTTTAATCCGATGGCTTCTGCTACTGCTTTGACAACTGTAATCTTTTTCAAAATCACATCAATTAGATAGAAACGTGTTTCTGGAAATAAAATAGCCAAAGGGATTCCTGGAAAACCGCCGCCAGTTCCGACATCCAAAACGTAAGTTCCAGGTTCGAACTTTTGAATTTTAGCAATGGCGAGGGAATGCAGCACGTGTTTGGTATACAATTCATCAATATCTTTTCTTGAAATCACGTTAATTTTAGCATTCCAATCTTGGTACAAAACCTCCAACATTTGAAATTGGTGTATTTGAATATCCGTTAGGTTAGGGAAATGCTTCAGAATTTCTTCCATGGGTACTTTTTAACAAAAGTAATACTTTAGTGTTGAAATATTTATAGGAACTTTGGCAATCCGAAAATTTATAATAAGTACATTTGCCACTTACAATAAAAATATGAGTACCACTATCCCAACTTTCGCTACACAAGACGATTTAAAGTTTTTTAGAACCTTAAACAGCAGGGTAAATTCTTATTTCAAAGAAAATAACATTCCTAAAACAGGGAACTGGAAAATTCATTTGAAAACCATTATCCTTTTTACGATTTTCCTCACTCCTTACTTCTTAATTATGACACTTGAAATGTCCATTTGGTATCAGTTATTGCTGAATATTTTAATGGGGATTGGAATGGCGGGTATCGGAATGAACGTCATGCACGACGGGAACCACGGCGCCTATTCTTCCAAATCTTGGATCAACAAATTCATGGGCGGTAGCATTTATATTTTAGCAGGAAATGTCTACAATTGGCAAGTACAACACAATGTTTTACACCATACCTACACCAATATTTTAGGACACGATGAAGATTTAGATGCGGGAAGAATTATTCGTTTTACTCAAAATGCCGAATGGCATCGTTTTCACAAATTTCAACATTATTACTCGTTCTTTTTGTATGGATTACTGACCTTCAACTGGTCGCTTACTACCGATTTCAAACAAATGAATGCCTATTTAAAAAGGAAGTTGTCATACGGAGAACCACAAAACCCAGCCAAATTATGGACTGTATTAGTGATTACGAAAATTATCTATGCGCTAATTTGGATTGTACTTCCCATTGTTTTCGGAGTTACTTGGTGGAAAGTATTATTGGGCTTTTTTGTAATGCATTACGCCGCTGGATTAATTTTGAGTATCGTATTCCAATTGGCACATGTTGTTGAAGAAACGGCCAATCCTGTTCCTAATCAAAACGGAGAAATGGAAAACACCTGGGCGATTCATCAATTGCATACTACGGCCAATTTTGCTCCAAAAAACAAAATTGTAAATTGGTTCACTGGAGGGTTAAACCACCAAATTGAGCACCATTTGTATCCCAACATCAGCCACATTCATTACGGTAAAATTGCCCAAATCGTAAAGCAAACGGCTGAAGAGTGCAACTTGCCTTATCATGAATTCAAAACCATGCGAAGCGCGGTGATTGCACATTACAAACATTTAAAAGATTTAGGACAAAATCCTCAATTAGCATAAACCCAAAGACGCACCAAAATGCGTCTTTTGTTTTTAACCCTTTTTGCCATCCTTAAAATTAGATTTCATGAACCATTGCCTTTCAGATAGAATTAATAAATTATCAACGTCACAAACCTTAGCGATGGCTGCCTTAGCCAGAGAATTGAAAGCGCAAGGAAAGGATATTATCAGTTTAAGTTTGGGCGAACCCGATTTCAATACGCCCGATTTTGTCAAAGAGGCTGCTAAAAAAGCCATCGATGAAAACTATAGCACCTATTCTCCTGTTGACGGTTACGCTGATTTGAAAGAGGCGATTTGTAGAAAATTTAAGAGAGACAATGCGCTTGAATACAAACCCTCCAATATTGTGGTTTCCACCGGCGCCAAACAATCCTTATACAATATTGCTCAAGTGATGCTTAATGATGGCGATGAAGTCATTCTTCCGGCACCCTATTGGGTAAGTTATTTTGAGATTATCAAAATGTCAGGAGGCGTTCCCGTAGAAGTTCCTACTACTGTAGAAAGTGATTTTAAAATCACACCCGAGCAACTGGAAAAAGCCATCACGCCCAAAACCAAGATGATTTGGTACAGCTCACCTTGTAATCCGAGTGGTTCGGTGTACAATCGCGAGGAGTTGACCGCTTTGGCGAAAGTAATCGAAAAGCATCCTGCTATTTTTGTGGTAGCCGATGAAATCTACGAACACATCAATTTTTCAGGGACGTTTTGCAGCATCGCTTCTATTCCGGGTATGTTCGACAGAACCATTACCGTGAATGGCGTTGCCAAAGCCTTTGCGATGACCGGTTGGAGAATTGGCTATATTGGCGCTCCCGAATTCATCGCCAAAGCCTGCACAAAAATGCAAGGGCAAGTGACTAGTGGCGCCAACAGCATTGCTCAAAGAGCCACTATTGCTGCCGTAGATGCCGATCCTAAAGTTTTAAAATACATGGTGGATGCTTTCCACAGTCGAAGAGATTTAGTAGTTGGTTTGGTAAAAGCCATTCCCGGTTTAAAATTAAACGTTCCAGAAGGCGCTTTTTATGTGTTTCCCGATGTTTCTTCTTATTTTGGAAAAACCTTACGCGGAACTACAATCAATAATGCCGATGATTTTTCGATGTATTTATTGTCCGAAGCCAATGTAGCTACTGTAACTGGAGAAGCTTTTGGAAACCCAAATTGCATTCGTTTTTCCTATGCTACCAGCGAAGATTTACTTACTGAAGCCATGCGAAGAATCAAAGAAGCTTTGGTCTAAAAATAACACGCCCCGAGTTTTCTAGAGGCATTTATTTGAGTCTATTTTAAATAAAATCTACAAATGAAAAATACGATTCTTCACAAAGCCAACACTAGAGGTCATGCCAATCACGGTTGGTTAGATGCACACCACACTTTTAGCTTTGCGAGCTACTACGATCCGAACCGAGTACAGTTTGGTGTTTTGAGAGTTTTAAACGACGACATCGTTGCTCCCGGAATGGGTTTTGGAACGCATCCGCACGACAACATGGAAATTATCACAATTCCCTTAGAAGGTGATTTGGCACACAAAGACAGTATGGGCAACACTGAAATCATCAACTTTGGCGACGTGCAAGTGATGAGTGCAGGGACTGGTATTCAACACTCTGAATTCAATCCAAATCCCGACAAAAGAACCAATTTATTGCAAATATGGGTGTTCCCAAAAGAGCGAAATGTTACGCCTCGTTACCAACAAATTTCTCTAGACACTTCGGATCGTCATAATAAATTGCAGCAAATTCTATCTCCCAATGCAAACGATGCTGGAGTATGGATTCACCAAGACGCGTGGTTTCATATGGGTAATTTAGATCAAGATACCGTTTTGAATTATGACCGTAAAAAAGAAGGTAACGGACTTTATATTTTTGTCATCAAAGGAAGTTTAAAAGTAGACGGGCAAGAACTAGCGCTTCGCGACGGCTTGGGAGTCACCGATTTTCAAAAAATCACTATAGAAGCTACTTCTGATGCGGAAATCTTATTGATGGAAGTTCCAATGACCCCATAGTAAACACTACTGCAGCTTCGCAACAACCAAAAGATTGGGAAGCTGCAGTAGTGTTTACATCGGTGAAGGCCGAGGTAAAACCAGGAAACGAAGGACCGAGATTTGACTCCCAATTCGAGTGCTATTAAAATGGCTTGAATTGGACCTCGAGAAGTAATCCTAAAACTTTTCAAGAGAAACCAATGCTTTTTTTAGCGACTTCTCTAGAAGCTAGAGGCAGTGGTAATGTTCTTGAAATTGCGACCAAGCGGTTTCCATTTCAAGGAGTCGATTTAAAAGGTGTTTTTTTTGTTGCCCAATTTTCATCCGCATTTTGTTGCGCAGATAGGTATCGTTGCTGAAGTTCTCAAAAAATCAATTGACAGAAATTGTTCAATCGATTGCCATCCAATATAAAATACTATTTTTGCTTCAGATTTTAATTTATACTATTATGAAAGCATACATATTCCCTGGTCAAGGTGCGCAATTCACTGGAATGGGCAAAGACTTATATGAAACTTCTGAAATGGCCAAAGCACTTTTTGAACGAGCCAATGACATCTTAGGTTTCCGCATTACCGACATTATGTTTGAAGGTACAGCAGAAGAGTTGAAAGAAACGAAAGTAACCCAACCTGCGGTGTTTTTACACTCGGTAATCTTAGCCAAAACCTTAGAAAATTTCAAACCTGAAATGGTTGCTGGTCATTCCTTAGGCGAATTTTCAGCTTTAGTAGCCAATGGTGCTTTGTCGTTTGAAGACGGATTAAAATTGGTTTCCCAACGAGCTATTGCCATGCAAAAAGCTTGTGAAATCAAACCTTCTACAATGGCTGCCGTATTGGGTTTAGACGACCGCATCGTAGAAGAAGTTTGTGATTCCATTGATGGAATTGTGGTGGCGGCAAATTACAATTGTCCAGGACAATTAGTGATTTCGGGAGAATTTTCGGCAGTTGAAAAAGCCTGTGAAGCGATGAAAGAAGCAGGTGCCAAACGAGCTTTATTGTTGCCTGTTGGGGGTGCCTTTCACTCCCCGATGATGGAACCAGCTAGAGAACAATTGGCGGCAGCTATTGAAGCTACAACGTTCTCCACTCCGATTTGTCCGGTGTATCAAAACGTAACGGCTAGCGCTGTTTCGGATTCCGAGGCCATCAAGAAAAATTTAATTATTCAATTGACCGCTCCTGTAAAATGGACACAATCCGTACAACAAATGATTGCCGATGGCGCCACTTCCTTTACAGAAGTAGGTCCCGGAAAAGTTTTAGTAGGCTTGGTAAATAAGATTAATAAGGAAGTCGAGACTATCAGCGCTTAATTAGCCTTTACATCCTGATTTTATGACATAAAAAATCCCGAATTCACATTCGGGATTTTTTATGTTTTTTATTTTAAAATCTAAGTTCTAATTTTCAATTCCCATTTCCACGCGCTGGCTAATGCTTCCGCTAAGGTAGATTGTGCTTTCCATCCTAAAACGGTATTCGCTTTGTCGGTATTGGCATAGGCCGAAATGATATCGCCTTCTCTTCTTCCCACAATTTTATACGGTAATTTTTTGCCACTTACTTTTTCAAAGGTAGTGATGACTTCCAGCACGGAACTTCCGGTTCCGGTTCCTAAGTTGAACGTTTCCACTTTGTTCAAATTCTTTTTGTTGAGCAATCGCTGTAAGGCGATTACGTGGGCTTTTGCCAAATCGACTACGTGAATGTAATCGCGGATGCAAGTTCCATCCGGGGTTGGGTAATCGTCTCCGTACACCGACAATTCCTGGCGCATTCCGATTCCGGTTTGGGTGATAAACGGAATTAAGTTTTGCGGAATTCCCAACGGCAATTCTCCGATTTCAGCAGAAGGATGTGCTCCCATGGGGTTGAAATAGCGTAACAATATGGCATTGACATTCGTTACTTTGGCCGTATCGGTAATGATTTCTTCTCCCATTTGCTTGGTGTTTCCGTAAGGTGATAGCGCCACTTTAATTGGAGCATCTTCGGTAATAGGCATTTTATCGGCTTCTCCGTAAACGGTGCAGGACGAACTAAAAATGAAATTTGCTTGTGGCAATTGTTGCAATTCCTGCAAAACATATACTAAAGTATTGATATTGTTTTCGTAGTACAACAACGGATTTTCTACACTTTCGCCAACTGCTTTAGAGGCAGCAAAATGGATTACTCCCGCAACATCGTTGTGCTTTTTAAAGAAATTTTGAACTGCCGCTTTTTCGCGCAAATCCATTTTTTCGAAATGCGGCATTTTCCCTGTTATGGCAACGATTCCTTTGAGAACTTCTTCGGAAGAATTGGAAAGATTGTCGATAATCACTACGTCGAAGCCTTCGTTTTGCAATTCGACTACGGTATGGGATCCTATAAAACCTAAACCTCCTGTTACTAGTACTTTCATATTTTTATGCGATGGTTGATAATTGGTATATGGCCTAGCCCTGATTGTAACGGCATCCTTTTGCTGCCTTCTTTAGGCAGGAAAAGATAGAGTGGAAAGCAGGAACCAGCTCCTAAAACTACTTTAAATATTCTAAAACGGTATTGGTGATGAACTGTATTTGCTCGTCATCCAACTCAGTATGCATGGGTAAAGAAATCACTTCTTTGACCAATTGGTTGGTAATTGGAAAATCTTCTTCTTTGTACCGTGTGTCCAAATACGCTTTTTGACTGTGCAGCGGA
Source organism: Bifidobacterium breve (assembly GCA_943326765.2). GTDB lineage: Bacteria > Bacteroidota > Bacteroidia > Flavobacteriales > Flavobacteriaceae > Flavobacterium. Next base: position 6,745 of record CALPUN020000098.1, read on the forward strand.
ATAGGGTAATAAATGGCACAAGGAATGCCTTTGTCAAGCAAGTGTTGCATCAATCCATCCCGATCGGCATTGATAATTCGCAGCGTGTATTGGTGAAAAACATGGCAATCACAACTATCGCAAATACTGGGTGCAACAATATTTTGATGACCTTCGAACGCCGCAGAATATTTTCTAGCCGCATTTTGACGAGCGTGATTGTATGCGTCTAACAACGGTAATTTGGCATTTAAAACCGCGGCTTGAATACTGTCGAGACGGGAATTTACGCCGACTACATCGTGGTGGTAGCGCACGTACATGCCATGATTTACGATTCCCCGCAAGGTGTGTGCTATCGCATCATCATTCGTAAAAATAGCACCTCCGTCTCCGTAAGCTCCTAAATTTTTAGAAGGGAAAAACGAAGTGGCTCCAACATGTCCTATGGCACCCGCTTTCTTTTTGGTTCCGTCGGAGAATTTGCAATTGGCTCCGATGGCTTGAGCGTTGTCTTCGATGACGTATAAATTATGTTCTTTGGCTATGCGCATGATGGCTTCCATATTGGCGGCGCGACCAAACAAATGCACGGGAACGATGGCTTTAGTTTTGGGTGTTATCGCTTTTTTAATGGCTTCGATGGAGATGTTCATGTTGACTAAATCGACATCCACTAAAACGGGTGTTAATTGCAAGAGCGCGATAACTTCTACGGTGGCGGCGAAGGTAAAATCGGCCGTAATGACTTCGTCTCCGGGTTGTAATCCTAAACCCATCATGGCGATTTGCAAGGCATCGGTTCCGTTTGCACACGGAATCACGTGTTTGACATCGAGGTATTCTTCTAAGTTTTTTTGGAAGGTTTGAACTTGTGGTCCGTTAATGTAAGTATTGGTATCTAAAACTTCTTGAATGGAAGCATTTACAGTGTTTGCAATTTTTTCGTATTGACTTTTGAGGTCAACCATTTGGATTTTTTTCATCTATCGTATTAATTAAATGCAAGCAAAATTAGTAATTTAATGACGGACAACCATAAAAATTCTACAAAGAGATGTATTTTAGCGACACAATTTCTTGACTATGTTTTTTTGGTATAATTTATTGGTGGTTTTTACTGGATTTTGTTTGAAAATCTTGGCACTGTTTCGTCCGAAAATGAAACTTTTTGTAGAAGGGCGGAAAACTGTTTTTGCGACACTAGCCTCCAAAATCAAACCAGCCGATAAAACGATATGGTTTCATGCGGCGTCACTGGGCGAATTTGAACAAGGGTTACCGGTGATGGAAGAAATGAAACTACAGTTTCCTGCCCATAAAATCGTATTGACCTTTTTTTCGCCTTCTGGTTTTGAAGTGCGAAAAAACAATACGGTGGCGGATGTGACGGTTTATTTGCCTTTGGACACCGAAGCTAATGCTCGCCAATTTTTAAAACTGGCGCATCCTGAATTGGTGTTTTTTATCAAATACGAATACTGGCCCAATTACTTAGCGGCATTAGAAAAACTTGCCATCCCTACTTATTTGATTTCGGGGATTTTCAGAGAAAACCAATTGTTTTTCAAATGGTATGGTGGTTTTTACCGTAAAGCTTTGGATACGTTTGATCATTTTTTTGTTCAAAATTCGGGTTCTAAAGACTTGTTATTAAGATTGGGGAAGACTACTGTCACCGTTTCTGGCGATACTCGTTTTGATCGCGTCGCAGCAATTTTGGAGAAAGAAAATCATTTGGATTTTATATCTGAATTTAAAAACAATACCCTGACGATTGTGGTTGGAAGTTCTTGGCCGAAGGATGAAAACCATTTAATTGACTTCATTAATTCGACCATTATTCCATTAAAATTTATAATTGCACCCCACAATATTCAGGCCGATCAAATTCAAGAATTGAAAAATTCGATTACCAAAAAAACTGTTTTGTTTACAGAAAACAGCAGTACTTCCTTAGCGGAATGCGATGTTTTTATTGTGGATGTTGTGGGGATTTTGACTAAAATTTATAGTTATGCCGATATTGCCTATGTTGGTGGCGGATTCGGAAATCCGGGTGTTCATAATATTTTGGAACCTGCTACATTTGGTGTTCCAATAGTTATTGGACCCAATTTTTCGCATTTTGCCGAAGCCACGGCTTTAGTAAACATGGGTGGTTGTGTGTCAATTTCGGATAAAGAATCTCTTTTTGATATTCT
>CALPUN020000099.1 GCA_943326765.2 Bifidobacterium breve
CCGTTACCGAGAACTTGAATGTCTTGGATTATGAAACATATATTAATGTAACCGAATTGATTTTGGAAAACAAAATTCCAGAATTGTTGGTAGCGTATAACGACATTTTGTCGAAAGGATTTGACGGACATCATTTTGTTTCAGGTTTGGCTTCACATTTTAGAGATTTGTTGGTGAGCAAAACGCCGGCTACACTTTCGTTATTGGAAGTGGGCGAGCAAGCACAAAAACTATATGCGGTTCAATCGCAAAAAGCCTCCCAAGAATTTTTACTGAAAGGCATTGACTTGGCGAACGATTGTGATTTGAAATACAAAGTTTCCCAAAACCAGCGCTTGTTGGTGGAACTTTGTTTGATGCAATTGGCCTCTATCACTTTTGATGGAGAAAAAAAAAAGTTAACGGGTATATAATCCCTCCCAAACATTTTTACGGACGCGTCTTAGAATACAATGTGGAAGCACCAGAAGTGGTGGTTACAGGCCCTGAAATTGAGAGTTCTATTGAGGATTCTACTCCAATAGAAATGCCTTCTGATTTGGCTACAGCCATTCCTACCCCTGAAAAAATAGTTAAAGAAAACCCAGAAACTAGTGCGCCAACAGCGCCCATTAGAGCTGAAAACACGGGCGTTTCGGCATTATCTTTAGCCAGTATTCGGGCAAAACGAGAACTGCAACTAGCCAACAAAGCTATAGAAAAAGAAGTAGTACAACTGCCTACCGAATCCTTTACGGAAACCGATATGTTGTTGCATTGGAACAAATATGCGCAAAAACTAGGAGACAAAGGCTACAAGATTATGGAATCGTTGTTGTTAATTAATGACCCTGTTTTAAATGGAACAGCGATTACGATTGAACTCCCCAATGAAGGTTCTAAAATTGACTTTGAATCGGAAAAGCCCGGATTACTTGGGCATTTGAAAGGCCATTTGCACAATCACGATATTACCATAGAAGTATTGGTGAATGAAAGTGTCGAGAATAAATTTGCTTTTACGACTCATGATAAATTCAATCGCTTGAACGAAATCAACCCAAGTTTGGAGTTGTTGCGCAAGACTTTCGATTTGGATCTTTAATATTCTAGTGTTTCTGGAATCTTTATTTCCAAAATGATGATGGCTAGCGCGCCATCGCTGAACGCTTCCAATCGGTTTTAATTCCTAAAGTTATATTTTTCCGTAGTACATTGCTTTGATAATTCCGTCGGACAATCCAATTTTTGGGACAAATATCTTTTTGGCGCTACTCCATTTCATGGCATTGAGGTAGATTTTTGTTGCTAGTACAATTACATCGGCACGGTCGGGATTCAAGCCTAACTCGGATACTCGTTGTTCGTAGGTCATAGCGTTTAAGAAATTATACCGCTTGGAGACATACATGTAGGACAAGGGTTTGTCTTGTTGTTTGCCTGACATTTTGAAAAGTTTATTAATGTTTCCGCCCGAACCAATTAGGATGACATTATCGAATTCGGCGGTAAACATTTTGATCCATTTTTCGATTTCGGTCCAAACCACATCGTTGACCATATCGTTCAAAAGGCGTACAGTTCCAATTTTAAAAGATTTGGAGGCAATCATTTTGCTATTGGAAAACAAAGAAAATTCAGTACTACCGCCACCAACGTCTACATACAAATAGGTTTCTTCCGTTTTCAATAAGTAATGCAAATCGGTTGATGCTATGATGGCGGCTTCGGTTTTACCATCAATGATTTCGATGTTGATGTCGGCTTTTTCTTTGATAATTTGGATGACATCTTGACGGTTATCGGCTTCCCGCATTGCAGAAGTGGCTAAGGCTACATACCGTTCCACTTTATGAACTTTCATGAGTAATTTGAAGGCTTTCATGGCATCTACCATTCGGTCAATATTTTCTACTGATATTTCGCCAACAGTAAAAGCATCCTGACCCAAACGAATCGGCAATCGAACCAAGGCACTTTTACTAAAATGCGTTTCTTTACCTTTTTCTTCAATAATATTAGCCACCAATAATCGCATGGCATTAGAACCAATATCGATCGCAGCATATTTTTTTATAGTAATCATTTGGATTTTAGGATTATGATTTTGGGATTTCGATTGGGGTTTCTCCGGCCGTTGCCATAAAACGTTCTTTATAATAATTGTAGGTTTCCAATTGCGCTCTAAAAATTGGATTGGAGCCACGAATGCGGTATTTATTGTCTAGCTTATCCGAATGATACCGTGCTTTTACATTTCCTTTCCAACCAATATTAAAGACATCAATTAATTCTTTTTTAATATCGGGATCATATATAGGACAAGTTACTTCCACTCGACCATCTAAATTTCGAGTCATGAAATCGGCGGAGGAGATGAAAACTTCCGGTTCGCCTCGATTGGCAAAAATGAAAACTCTGGAATGTTCCAGATAATTGTCGACGATACTGATGGCTTCGATATTCTCGCTCATGCCTTTTACTCCGGGGATTAAAGAGCTGATGCCCCGAATTTGCAATTGAATCTTAACCCCTGCTCTGCTGGCTTCATACAGTTTATCGATCATGTCGAAATCGGAAAGGCTATTCATTTTTAGCTTAATGGAAGCCTCGTGTCCAATAATTGCGCTGTTGATTTCGCGATCTATAAGTTTGTAAAATTTAGATCGGGTATAATGAGGAGAAACAATTAAGTGTTTGTAGCGATGCACTCTGAAATTGACATCGAAGAAATCAAAGACTTTATTAATATCTTTTAGAATTTGATCGTGGCTAGTGAACAGGGTTACATCGGTATATACTTTTGCGGTAGCTTCGTTAAAATTACCGGTTGATACAAGTCCGTAGCGTTTTAATTTGCCATTTTCGATGCGTTCGATCACGCAAATTTTACTATGCACTTTTAGTCCTTTGATTCCGAAAATTAGGTTGATCCCTTCAGTTTGCATTTGCTCGGCATAGTAAATATTACTAGCTTCATCAAAGCGCGCTTGGAGTTCAATTTGCACTGTAACTTTCTTACCATTTTTAGCCGCATTGATTAACGAACTGATAATTTGAGAGTTCTTAGCTAAACGGTAAAGTGTAATCTTTATGGTGGTAACTTTCGGGTCTAAAGCCGCTTCTCTCAAAAACTTGATGAGATAGGAAAACGACTGATAGGGTGCATTAATAAGGTAATCTTTTTTGCTTATTTTTTCTAAGATACTGCCTTCTAAGCTCAATCCGCAAACGGGTAAAGGCTCGTTAGTTTTATACAGTAAATCGAAACGTCCTAGGTTGGGGAAATTCATGTAATCTCTTCGGTTGTGGTATCTTCCTCCGGGAATTACGCTGTCGGTAGCATGAATATGCATTTTGGATAGGAAAAACTTGAGCGTATCTTTTTCAATATGTTGGTCATAAACAAAGCGAACGGGTTCGCCAATTCTACGATCTTTTACACTAGTTGCAATTTTTTCGAGCATGCTTTTACTCAAATCGCTATCAATTTCTAATTGAGCATCTCTGGTAATTTTGATCATGTGCGCCGATATACTTTCATAGTCAAAAATATTAAAAATACTGCTTAAATTATGGCGAATCACATCGTCGATAAGAATGATGTAGTTTTTATCTTCTTTCGTTGGCAACACTACAAAGCGGTTGATGGTTTTGGGGATTTCAATTACAGCATAGGTAATTTCTTGCTTTGGTTTGGTTAGTGTTAACAATGACTTTTTCACGACACTGGGTTTCATTACCAACTTAACAGCGAGGTAACCGGAGGTATCTTTAAGTAAAGGAAACTCGGCCAAATCATTAAGGATAATGGTCACTAAAGCGGGACTAACTTTTTGAATAAAAAAATCTTTAACGAAATTCTCGTGTTCGTCAGAGATTTCGTTTTCATTAATCATAAAGATATTTTGGGCTTCTAATTTCTTTTCGATGATGCTTAAAATCCGAAGGCTTTCCGATTGTTGTTGGATTACGATTTGAGTAATTTCTTTTAGCAATTCGTTAGCCGTTACCCCACCAAGTACTTTTTCACCAGAGATTCCGGATAAACTTAAACGGCGAATTGCTGCAAATCGCACTCTAAAAAATTCATCTAAATTATTGGAAAAAATTCCTAAGAAACGAAGTCTGTCTAGTAAAGGGACAGCGTCATCTCCGGCTTCTTGTAATACTCTTGCGTTAAAGGCTAACCAACTTTTCTCTCTATCAATATATTTATTGTCCGACATGTAATTATTTTAAATCTTTTGGGAAAATTTTTTTTAAAGTTTTACCTTTTTTAAGTTCTTGCCATGAGTTGACATCGAATTGAATAGAAACAAAACCAGATGTGGCTACATTGTCTATAAAAAGGTCTCCAAATTTATTAACAAAATTTGTAATTGCCTCGTTATGTCCGAAAAGAATCACATTATCATAAGAATCAGGGAACGATTTGATGATTTTCTCTAGTTTACTTTCATCAAAAGTATAGAGTTCTTCTTTAAAGAGGATGTTTTCAATAGGGTAAGAAATATTTTGCGCAAAAATCATTGCTGTTTCAGAGGCTCTTTTGGCAATACTTGAAAAAACTAGAAAAGTCTTGGGGATAAATGGAATACAAGAGGACGACACTTTGTGAGCCTCTTGAATTCCTTTTTGTTCCAATGGACGGTCTTTATCTTGCAATGGAGCATTCCAACTGGATTTAGCATGTCGAATAAGGATTAAATTTTTCATGGTTTTTTACTGGTATCTTATTATCATACAATTTACACAAATAACGCATTACTAAAATACAATTTAAGGATTAATGTGTAAATAATTGCTTTTTAAAAGTAAAACTGCAGTTGAAAAAGGAGTGTTTATTGCCAAAAAAGTTATAATTACTAGAGAATACAAAAACAAAATTATCATTGAGAAGCTAACCAAGCTTTGAAATCTTATTGACAAATTAATGTTAATATCTATTTGTAGCTTTTTTCTTTATAATTTTATTACAAAATGCACTTTATCTGTTATTTTTGCATTTTATCGATGTTTTTTTTGGCGAATAGGATAATAAAATATAGTTTTGAATTGTTAAAAAAGCATATTAAATACAAACAGCTTGGGATTTTAGCTAAAATATAACGAATTTAAGTTGTTAAATAGCTTATAATCAGTGTCAGAAGAAGATAATTATGTTAAACCGGAAATTGTTTTTATTGAAAAGTGTCCTTTTAACGAGTTTTCAGGCTGTTGGTAGAATAAATGATTAGAAAATGGTTTATGTAAGTAATTTAGCGCACAAACATTTTGACCGCTTAGCCTACCTAGAAATAAATTGAAAACTCAAAGAATTAAAAATTATTGAATTAAACTTTTTAATGTCATGAAAACAAGTGTCCCAAACCTAATGATTAACCCCACGAACAATGATTTATTGTATCGAAAACCCCTAATTTTAATGATGAAACGACTACTACTATTGCTAGTATTTGTGCTTTATGGCGCGGGTATTACTGCACAAGACTTGCGGACATCTGCTGTTCCGAGAGCATTGGAAGTCAAGGCTTACATAGCTTCTTTGAAAACTGCAGAATTGAGTTCCATATCTTCTAATTTAAGTTCAAACCGATTAGAGCATCTCTTAAATGATGTTCAGCCGGCAACTTATTTTACTTCTGGTGAAGTGCAAACGTATGGAGATGCTCCTAATTCTCTATTCACCAACTCGAGTTCATTAAGTAATATTGGAACCTCAAATATTGCAAGTGCCAACATTGAAATCGTAACCATTACGCTTTCCATGAATGTTGACTTGAGTAGATCTATAGATTTATCTGTTTTTTCAAATTTCCCTAATTTGAAATACATATACATCTTATCTAATGTTGAAACTACCGAAAGTGTTATTAACGGATTAATTCGAAATAATGACGGAAAATTTGGTGTGTTTTACAAAATAGACAAAGGTGCATAATCGCATAGAGATAATTTTAAAAGTAAACATCATGAAAAACATATACTTTAATTCTAAAATTAATAGCAAAATCTGTTATTACTTTTTACAAGTTTTCTTCTTAATAGGAATTTTATTTACTACAAATGCTCAGCTTAGAGTACCTTTTACTCAAAGAACATCTCAGTATACACCTACTAAGAAAATCTACAATGTAAAGGGAGACTTTACCATGATTGGTAATACCAGCTTAACATTGCAGAATTATTCGAATACAACGAATAACAATAACGTCACCATGCAATATGTAGATATTGATGGCAGTAATAACGGTGTTGATGGTAAACCAACCTTTAATTCCTCTTCTTCTGAATTAACTTTTTCTACAGAAAATGGTGCTGTCCCTTCTTGTTCTAATATTGTTTATGCGGGATTGTATTGGACGGGTAAAGCTGCTTCTGATAATGTTAGCACTAGTCCTGATGCATTTAATGTCACCAAGACAATTAGTGGTAATTCCGTTACAAAAACTTTTAACAAAAGAAATATTTCCTTAAAAGGACCAAATGCCTCTGCTTATACGCAATTTACTGCTTCGGCAAGCAATATCAATTATCCAAATTCAACGGATGCTTATATTTATTCTGCCTATACCGAAGTAACTGATTATGTTCGTCTAAATGGTATTGGAACTTATATTGCTGCAGATATTGCATTACTTGAAGGTAATGGAGGTGGGACAGGGTATTCTGGTGGTTGGGGTTTGATCGTAATTTACGAAAACTCCAAAATGAAATACCGAGACATCACAATCTTTGATGGTCACGCGTTTGTTTTAAGTTCAAATACGGGTGGTTTTACTTTACCAGTTTCTGGATTTAATACCGTTCAAACAGGTGCGGTAGGAGTTAAACTTGGCTTAATGGCAAGTGAAGGTGATGTCGCTCTAACAGGTGATTATTTTCAAATTCAAAAAAATAGCGATGCTTCTTTTTTAAGTTTGAATCATAGTGGAAATACTGCCTCTAATTTCTTTAATTCATCCATAAATACGGGTGGAAACAATCGAAACCCAAATCTTCAAAACAATACAGGAATCGACATCACTATGTTTAATGTACCAAACGCTAGCAATAGTGTTATTGGGAACAATCAAACTTCAACCAATTTCAAATACGGAACGGGCGGAGATACTTATGCCATTTTTGCAATCGCAATGGCTGTTGATGCTTATATTCCTGAGGTTGAAAATATTTTAACCACAACAAGCATCAATAATATCCCTGTTACTTCGCAGCCTTATACCTCGCTACCAGGACAAGAAGTTGGTTTTAATATCGATATTAAAAATCTAGGTACTGAAGCTATTAGTAATTATAAATTGATTGTCCCAATCCCTTACAACGCTACTTATGTAGCTGGAAGTGCTATTGGAACTGTATTGTTTACACCATTACCAACTCCAAACACAGTTACTTTTGATCCTACCTTAGGAGCAACTGGTTCTATTGTTTGGAATTTTGGAACTTTACCTTTGCCTGCAAGTCCGAGTACTTTATTGGCTAAATTATCATTCAAATTAAAAGCTACAACCGATTGTCAAATTTTGAGCAATTCAAATTGTGGAAGTAATATTGTTGTAAATGGTTCTGCCAATGGTGTGGGAGCAATTACAGGAATTTCTTTTACAGGGACAAAAGCGATCCAAGGGTATACGCAAAATGGAACTTGCATCGGACAGCCTATTGCGCAATCCTTATCTATTGGGATAAATAGTGCAAATTATGTATTGGCTAACTGTCAAAATACACCTGTTGTTAGAAATTTCTCCTTCTGCAATGCGAGTTCAACCGTTTCACCTCTCGAAATCGCTTCTAATTTTCCTACGGGCGTCTTATTTTATGATTCTTTCCCAGTGACTATAAATTCTGTTCAATTTACAGATAGCAATCCATTTCCTTTAGTTTCTGGAACAAATGCTACTTATTATGCGGTACCATCTGGAAGCACAAGCGCCTGTAATTTCCCTTTTACTATTGTTAAATGTAGATTGATTGTGGCTAATGATGATGCTGGTACTTCTGTAAATGGTGCTAATGGAGGAATTGCTCTCACTAATGTTTTAGTAAACGATACTTTAAATGGCGTTCCCGTTTTAGCATCTCAAGTAAACACAACTTTTGTAAGCTCGACAAATACTGGTATAACACTTTCTGGAACTAATGTGCTAGTGGCTGCTGGAACTCCAGCTGGAAGTTACACTTTAACCTATTCCATTTGCGAAATAGGAAACTTAACCAATTGTGATACAGCAATAGTTACAGTAACGGTTGCTGCTCCTATTATTGATGCCGTTAATAATACTTATTCTAATGTTAGTTGTTCTACTAACGGTTCGCTTGGAAATGTTTTATCAAACGATACGCTCAACGGAAGTTCTTTAACTTTAAATCAAGTTAATTACACCTTACTTTCTGGAAGTAATTCTAACATTACTATCGATAATACTGGTAGTGTTAACATCACTCCTGGAATCGCTGTTGGAAGTTACACTTTGACCTATAAAATATGTCAAATATTAAATCCTTCAAATTGCGACACTGCAACTGTAACTGTTACTATAACAGATACTACAGCTCCCGTAACTCCTGTATTAGCTAACGTAACTGGACAATGTTCCGCTACTGCTTCGGCTCCAACAACTACAGATACTTGTGCTGGTACTTTAACCGCTACCACTTCTGATCCGTTAACTTACAACACTCAAGGTACATTTGTAATTCACTGGACTTTCAATGACGGTAATGGCAACAGCATCACTGTAAACCAAAACGTAATCGTTGATAATACTATAGCTCCTGAAGCTCCTGTATTGGCTGACGTAACTGGACAATGTTCAGCGACGGCTGCGGCTCCAACAACTACAGATACTTGTGCCGGTACTTTAACCGCTACTACTTCTAATCCGTTGACTTACAACACTCAAGGTACATTTGTAATTCACTGGACTTTCAATGACGGTA
>CALPUN020000100.1 GCA_943326765.2 Bifidobacterium breve
AAAGCCCCGAAAAAATATCCTGTTAGAATGTCTAATGGAAAGTGTAACCCTAGATAAATTCGACTATAAGCGAATGTCAGCGGGAATAAAAACAGCAAGAATCCGTACTTGTAATAGCGTTTGAAAAACAGAAAAATAAAAACGGTCGTAGCCATCGAATTTGTGGCGTGACCCGAGTAAAAACTGAACGATTTACTGTCTTTTACGATTCGGATGATGTCTTTAATTTCTGGGTCATTGCAAGGGCGCAACCGTTGCACTGCATTTTTGAAGATATTTGCAGTTTGATCGGCAACTAAAATTAAAACGGCAATAAAAATCACAATAATTCCGAGGTTTTTCCAACCGACTTTTTTTTGCAAAAAGTAAAAAACTAGGAGGAAAAATGGTGTCCAATAGGCTTGTTTTGTAAGGGACAACCATAATAAATCATAGGTTTCTGAACCCAAACCGTTCAGAAAAACAAAACATTCTTTGTCTACTGCTATGATTTTTTCAAGCATTTAATTCTGTCTTTTGATGGGGCCCGGAAGATCGTCTAATTCTTCTTGAACCACTTCGGTAGTCGTGGTGGTCTCGGTCAATAATTTGTCTTTGGCTTTGTCTATTTCCGATGTGATATTTCGGGTGATGTCGTTGAAATTCCCATGCATTTCTTGAAAGGTTTTGTCTAAGCCATTGGATTCTGCTCCTTTTTGAATTTCGCTTTTAATATCGTTGGTAGCATTTTTTAATTGCGCCATAATTTTACCCATAGTACGAGCCACTTCTGGGATTTTATCCGATCCAAAAAGCATTAGGGCTATGAACATAATCAAGACTAATTCGCCTCCTCCAATTCCAAACATAATAGATAATTTTGCGACAAAGTTACAAAGTTTACGATAGGAATACCGCTCTGAACTTATAATTAATTGTTAATCAAATTTTGATTTTACTTCTTGTTTTGGCCAAGTATTGTTAGAGGTATCAATGTCGGCCGTTTCTAATTTCGGATCGATTACCATTTTAGTAATGGCTTTTTTAGTGGCAAACGTTCGGGATACTTCGGCATCGTTCATTCTCCAGATTTGTGCTGGGAAGGTTCGGTTTTCTATAGTTCCATCTTCATAAGTGATTTCAACGATAATAGGCATTACCAATCCCCCTGGTTTGTCAAAAGTTACTTGGTAAAAATATTTTGGCCCGTCTAATTTAGCTTGTTCTTCGGGGGTGAATTTCGTTTGAACAAAATCATTCAAAGTACTCACTTCTTTAAGATTCAATGGTTTGTTGAGTTCGGGTTTAAAATCTGGCGAAGTAGTAGAGATCATATATACCAATGGCCCTGTAGCTTTGAGTCGGTTTCTGCGATTGGCCACTGGCGGTTTAAAATCTTTAGGAGCCTCGGTGCTTACGAAATACTGTTGCACTTCTTTAATCCCGATGTCGTTGTAATCCGTAGTATAAAACCATCCTCTAAAAAACCAATCCAAATCGACGCTCGAGGCATCCTCCATGGTTCTAAAGAAATCTTCTGGTGTTGGGTGTTTGAATTTCCACCGATTCGCATAGGTTTTAAAAGCGTAGTCGAACAATTCGTGCCCCATGATGGTTTCTCTCAAAATATTTAGTGCGGCTGCTGGTTTTCCGTAAGCATTGCTTCCAAATTGTTTGATACTTTCAGAATTGGTCATGATAGGTTCAATATTATCTTGATTGCCGCTCATGTAGGGCACAATGGTTTTTGCTGGCCCGCGATCTGTAGGAAACGATGTGTCGAATGAAATTTCTGCTAAATATTCCATAAAGGTATTCAATCCTTCGTCCATCCACGTCCATTGGCGTTCATCGGAATTTACAATCATTGGGAAAAAATTGTGTCCAACTTCGTGAATAATAACCCCTAGCATTCCGTATTTTACTCGATCGGTGTACTTGCCCTCTTCATCAGGACGGCCAAAATTCCAACAAATCATTGGGTATTCCATCCCTTGATCTTGCGCATTCACCGAAACGGCTTTTGGGTAAGGATAATCGAAGGTATAGCTGGAATAACTTTTTAAAGTGTGCGCAACAGCCTTGGTAGAATATTGTTCCCAAAGTGGATTTCCTTCTTTTGGATACAACGATATGGCCATGGCATTTTTAGCCCCAATTTTAACCGCCATAGCATCCAAAATAAATTTTCTAGAGGTTGAAATTCCAAAATCACGCACGTTTTCTGCTTTGAATTTCCACGTTTTTTTAAGCTCGGAAAATCCTTTTTCAGCAGCCATAGCTTCGGCTTGAGTTACAATAATAACGGGTTTATCGAAAGAATTCTCCGCTTGTGTATAGCGCTTTACTTGTTCCGCTGTGAAAACTTCGGCTCGGTTTTGCAATACGCCGGTGGCTTCCATAATGTGATCGGCAGGAACGGTGATGTTGACTTCAAAATTTCCGAATGGCAAAGCAAATTCACCACTGCCCCAGAATTGCATGTTTTGCCAACCTTCCACATCATTGTACACCGCCATTCTAGGATAGAATTGTGCTAAAACATAAAGGTTGTTTCCGTCTTTAAAATGTTCATATCCCGATCTTCCGCCATCAAGCATGTAGTTGTTGATATTGTAATTCCACTTAATATTTAAGGCCATTTTCTCACCATGCGCTAACGGTTTTACCAAGTTGATGCGCATCATGGTTTCATTGATGGAATAAGAAATAGGGTTTCCTTTGATATCTTTGACATAGTCGATTTTGAAACCTCCATCGAACTTTTCTTCCAAATATTTTCTTGAAAAACCGGCAGCGCTAATGGAAGGATCCATTTTAGAGTTCTCTACCAAAGGTGTTTTTGAAGTTTTAGCGGCAATATTTTGATCCAATTGAATCCACAAATAATCAAGTGATTCTTTGGCGTTATTGGTATACGTGATGGTTTCTACACCGAAGAGTTTGGTGTTTTTATCATCTAATTCGACGTCTATTTTATAATCGGCTTGTTGTTGGTAATATTCTGGTCCAGGAGCTCCAGAGGCCGTTCGATACATATTTGGAGTAGCTAACAAATCATACATTTGTCTGAATTTATTAGTGTCTACATGCCCTTTTTCTTTTGCTTTCGGCGCTTCTTGAGCTTGTAAAGAGGTAAATGCTACAAATACTGAAAACAAAAAAGCACCACTTTTTTTCATAAAAATAATTTTAGATAACAGATAAATTACAGCGCTAAAAGTAATCGTTTTTTATACAGTAGCACGGATTTGGATTTATTTTAACACGCCGAAGTTGTTTTCATTGGTCAAAAGCAGCGACTTTTTATTTCCGTTGATGGTTGTTTGAATAATATTTTGTTGCTCAGAAAACAGGTCCATTAATGCGGTGTTTTTTATTTCTAACGTACTTATTTTTGCCACATTGGTGATTTTATAATAGCCCACCACGACATTGTTTTCGAGTTCTTTACTTAGGAAGATTATGGGTTTCGAAGTTCCATTCACTTTTATTGTAAAATGCTCCAAAAGGTATTGGTTCATCAAAGCTACTTCCTCTGGTGTTTCACTAGATTCTCCAATATGGGGTTTTTGATGGTGTTTGTTTTCTAGCGCTTTATTTAAATCGTCTATAAAAATGCGGGTAGTGATTTGCAGCATTTTTTTTTCGGGAGCAAATTTGATTTGATAAATCGAAATATAGAATTTGTGTGCCGTGAATGAAGTTAACACAAACAGCAAAATCAAGCTACTAAAAACAGTTCTTTTCATCTTGTAAAAATACCTATTTTGTTTCTTGTAGAATCAGCTGATTATAATTTAACGCTAATTTTTTAATGTAAAACATTGTCAACGTTTTGTTTTTAGCTTGTAGTGCTCCCGCAAAATCAGAATCTTCAATAAGATAATACTGAAATCCTTTGATGTATTCTTGGGGAATTTTCAACACCTCGGTGTAGTATTGGTCTTCATACAGTCCGTCAAATTTATTTAGTAATTTTTCTTTTCGTTCCACTTGAATTTCTTTCTTAAGCATCGTAGTTCGTCCTGAAATTGCATTTAGAATTGGGTTCAACGGAACTATCCCTCCGCCGGTTGTTGCTTCGTGAAGTTTTCGTTCTGCTGACGAGTATTTTTTTTGACCGTAGGGAATAATGCCTAAATTTTCTGCGGTTACTCCCGCATTTTCATTGACTTTCACTTCCTTTAATCGGTTTGTTTTTAGGGTCATTTGAACCATTAAAATCTTCGACAAATCTTCAAAACTTATTACTTTACGTTTGGTTTCTAAATTTATCGCTGAAAATACAAGCACGTCACCGGCCTTTACTGGAATCGTAAAAGAACCATTCTCGTTGGTAATCGTGGATTGGTTTGAGGTCGTATTGCTCACGTTTACTTTTTCTACAGCCACCGTATCCAAGAGGATTTTTCCTGAAAGTCTGACTTCCTTTACAGTCTGACTAAGTAGCCCTTGCGCGATAAAAAAAAGGAAAAGCAGGGTGTATATCTGTCTCAAAGGCAAGGCTTCTTTCTGGGGTTAGTAATGGTAAAAAGGGATAGAACGCTATTTCTCAAGGGTCGTTATCTTTTGGAATTCCTTATTTTTTTCGATTAGGTAATCCATTATTTCAAAATCGGAAGTAGATTTTAGAAGCGTTTTTGATTTCGAATCGTTTTCACAAAACACCAAAAACAATTTAATTTGATCGTCGGGCACTTTTAAAGTCTTATTAAAAAAAGGATAATTGATTCGGTTCATCACCACTTCCGTAAAAGAATTCGAAGAAGTGAAATCGGTTTTTTTAGGGTGATTTTTTCGCATGATTCTCAATACATCTTTATACAGTCGAACAAAATCTACCCCGTTTTCTATCACATTAACTGGAGCTATCACTGTGTTTTTAGGAGAAGACTGGGCATCATCCACATATTTCTTATCCACTATAGCTTGCGTATTCTCAAATTCCTTTTCTTTTTTATTGTTTTCAATAACCACTTCCGCCAATTGATTGGTGAAAGTTAGGAGCTTTATTTTCAATTCTGATGCTTTTAGATTCGCCGCTGAAATGATTGTTTTTTTAGATTTAAAAAGCAAGCTTGAAAAAACTAAAGTGTCATTTTCTCTTACTTTAATGGTGAAAAACCCTTGCGAAGAAGTTATTGTTCCTTTATTGGAGTTAACGTTGAAAACAATTACATTTTCGACTTTTATGGAGTCGTTAATCACCTGTCCACGGACTATCGTTCTAGGTTGTGTCTGACTAAAACATACCTGACAAATTACGAATACTAGTAGTGCAACTTTATTTTTCATTTTTAATACTATCCAGATATTTTACCGCTAATTAAACCATCAAAAACGTAGTGGACCCATTATTATTAGTGTTCAATACTCTAACAAAGCTAGTGTTTTCTATGAGATAATATTGAAATCCCTTGATATATTCTTCTGGTATTTTTAAGGTTTTTACAAAGTATACTTTAGGATAAAGAGTCTCGATTTTTTTCTTTATTTTAGATCGAACTATTCCTTTTGAAACCACCGAAACGGGTAAACCCATAAGAACAAACAAAAGAAATACTTGCTTTGACATCGCAGAAAACGTTAGGAATTGAGGGTAAAAGTATTCGGAATTGATGCCAATAAAGTGCTAAGAAGTTGGTAATACTATGTTAAATTAAATAAGACTGAATACTAGCAAAAGCAGAACTTGTTTTTTTTATCTTTACCCTTATTTTACTTTTTTTATGAAAAATCTAATTATTGCCAGTACTTCCTCTCTTCATGGCGGAGAATATTTGGATTATTTATTGCCCGAATTGGCGGTTCATTTCAAAGACTGCAAGTCGCTAGTTTTTATTGCCTATGCGCGCCCAGGTGGCATTTCCCATTCAGAGTATACGGAGAAAGTGCAAATTGCTTTTTCTAAAATAAATATCACCGTAAAAGGGCTTCACGAATTTGAAAATCCGGTAGAAGCCATTCAAAATGCAACGGCTATTTTCACCGGTGGCGGCAATACTTTTTTGCTGGTTGCCCAATTGTATAAAAACAAGGTGATGACTGTTTTAGCCGACGTCTTAAAAAAAGGAACTCCGTATTTAGGCACCAGCGCTGGTAGTAACATCACCGGGTTAACGATGCAAACTACCAATGACATGCCTATTGTTTATCCGCCGAGTTTTCAAACGTTGGGTGTGATTCCGTTTAATTTGAATCCGCACTATTTGGATGCCGATTTGCAATCAAAACACATGGGAGAAACTCGCGAAACTAGAATTAAAGAATTTCATGCTTTCAACACTTTGCCTGTTTTAGGATTGCGGGAAGGGAGTTGGCTAGACGTCAAAGGGGAAACTATCCTTTTGAAAGGAATGCTTCCGGCACGCCTTTTTAGGCAAAATCAAGATCCAGAGGAATTGGAAAGTGGAAATGATTTGAGTTTTTTAGGAACTCTTTAAAATAAAAAAACCGCTACATAAACGGTTTCCGTTTTCTTTCTTGTTAAAATTACACTTCTAACACCCTATTTTCAGTACCTGCGAACTCATCCCATTTGTAAGAGTCCGATTCTACTTTATTTACGAAAAATGGCAAATAGACTCTAAAAAAACTTTCGATTTCCTAATTATAGTCCCAGTAAATTCTCAATCTGAAATAGGAAAACGTTTTCACGCTGAACATTCTTTGTCAAAAAAAATGTCGGTTTTTGAATGAAATACTACTATTTTATTCAAAAACCAACATTTTATAAACTATTGACATTCCATTTGCTAAACTTCTGGACCTGCTTTCACTAAATTTTGTCCTTCCGTAGTATCCGTATATTGAGTAAAGTTTTTGATGAATCTAGTGGCTAAATCTGTTGCTTTGGTAGTCCATTCTGTAGCATCATGATAAGTATCTCTTGGGTCTAAAATAGCAGGGTCAACATCATGCAAAGCTGTTGGCACTTCAAAATTAAACGTTGGGATACTTTTCGTTGCTGCTTTTTCAATCGAACCATCTAAAATAGCATCGATAATCGCGCGAGTGTCTTTTATAGAAATTCGTTTTCCTGTTCCGTTCCAACCCGTATTGACCATATAAGCTTTGGCTTGGTGTTGTTCCATTTTTTTTACTAATTCTTCGCCGTATTGTGTTGGATGCAACGATAGAAATGCTTTCCCGAAACAAGCCGAAAAAGTGGGCTGTGGTTCGGTAACGCCGCGTTCTGTTCCTGCTAATTTAGCCGTGAATCCGGAAAGGAAGTAATATTTCGTTTGTTCGGGTGTTAGCTTTGAAACCGGTGGCATCACTCCAAAAGCATCGGCAGTTAAGAAAATGACCTTTGTGGCATGGCCCGCCTTAGAAACTGGCTTAACGATATTGTGGATATGATCAATGGGATACGAAACCCGGGTATTTTGCGTAACCGATCCGTCTTTAAAATCAATTTTGCCATTCGCATCAACCGTTACATTTTCAAGCAACGCATCTCTTTTGATGGCTCCAAAAATATCGGGTTCGTTGGCGGCACTCAAATCAATGGTTTTGGCATAACAACCCCCTTCGAAATTAAACACGCCTTCATTGTCCCAACCGTGTTCATCGTCTCCGATTAACTCTCGTTTCGGATCAGTAGATAAGGTTGTTTTTCCGGTTCCCGACAAACCAAAGAAAACAGCAACATCGCCATTCGCTCCTTTGTTGGCAGAGCAGTGCATGGAAGCAATCCCTTGCAAGGGTAAATAATAATTCATCATGGAGAACAACCCTTTTTTCATTTCTCCGCCGTACCAAGTTCCTCCAATTAATTGCATTTTCTCGGTTAAATTAAAAGCTACATAAACTTCTGAATTTAATCCGTGTGCTGCATACTCTTTGAAACTAGTTTTCGATCCATTCATTACGATAAAATCGGGTTCCCCAAAGTTTTCCAATTCTTCCTCGGTTGGCCGAATGAACATGTTTTTTACAAAATGCGCTTGCCAAGCCACTTCCATTATGAAGCGAACTTTCAAGCGAGTATTTTCATTAGCTCCACAAAAAGCATCGACAACGAACAAACGTTTTGAAGAGAGTTGTTTTACCGTCGTTTCCTTTAAAGCATTCCAAGTCGTTTGCGAAATAGGTTTGTTATCGTTGACGGCTTTCTCTGAATTCCACCAAATGGTATTTTCGGTAATGGCATCCTTAACAATGTATTTGTCTTTAGGAGAACGTCCTGTAAAAACACCTGTCATTACATTTACCGCGCCCAATTCTGTTAGCTGCCCTTTTTCATAGCCTTGAAGTGATGGCTTGAGTTCTTCTTTATATAAAAATTCGAAGGAAGGATTGTAGATAACTTCTTCAGCATTAATAATTCCATACTTTTCTAACGAAATCGATTTCGTAATTGGAGCGTAATTATCCATAAAAATGAGTTTGTGTTGGTATTTATTGAAAGGGCAAAAGTAAAAATTATATTTTAGATAGGATTACAATGTTCAAAAATTATGATTTTTTATTGTAGAAATCAATAAAAACCAAGAACCAAGCCCCTATTAACAACAATCCTCCAATAGGGGTAACAAATCCAATCTTTTTGAAATCGAAGGCTATTAAGTCGTTAGTGGCTAAAAGGTAAATGGATCCTGAGAACAACAGCACCCCTAGAACAACCAAAAAATAGACTGCTCGTTGTGTTTTGGCTGAAATGCTTTTGGATGTCCCCACAAACAACAACAACAAGGCGTGGTACATTTGATATTTTACTCCAGTTTCAAAAGTGTTGAGTTGTTCTAAAGACAAAACTTTCTTTAAAGCATGGGCACCAAACGCCCCTAAAACAATGGCTGTTAATCCCAAAAAAGCAGCGGTTGAAATAATTTTTCTATCCATTTTTTTAATTTATGAAATACATTACAAAAATATGCGTTATGTAATGTAAACTGTTAAATAAATTCAATTTTAACACT
>CALPUN020000101.1 GCA_943326765.2 Bifidobacterium breve
GCTTTTACAATAAGTCGCAACCCTATGGATTCATAAAACAGAATCGAAGAAGCTACATCTTTTACGGGAACAGTAATTTGATTGAGATTCATTGCAATTCGAATTAAAAACAAGACAAATATAGAGAAACAGAAGCTACCGATTTGAACTTTAAAGAATGAATTCTTAGGATTTTCTTAAGACCTTTTTAGAACGAATAATTGTCGGTATCTTTGTTTAAGATCTCATTAAATAATACTTTATAATGATTCGAATTTACCCTAATGAGCTCTTCAAAGAGATACATTTTGAAGAAAAGCTTAAGATGCGTTATGCGATTTCTAATGCCGGACGTATGATTAGTTACAAAGAAAACTTTGTTGATGGAAGGGTACTTAAAGGAGGATTAGTCGACGGTTATCGCGTTTTTAAGTACCGATTTAAAACTCAAGATGAAACATTCACAATCAAAAGGTTCTATTTCTTTCGATTGGTTGCCGAACATTTCTTAGTAAAACCTTCTGAAGATCACATCTATGTATTGCATTTGGATTTCAGCAGAGATAATGACAACTTGAATAACTTAAGGTATGCCACGCGGGAAGAACAACTCGAACACTATCGCAAAAGCCCTAGAGTGATTCAGGCCAAAAAGAATTTGATTGAACACAACATCAAATCGGACGGTCGCAAACTGACCTCAACAAAAGTCATTCGCATAAAAAAAATGCTTATCAATCCCAACCGCAAAACACGAATTAAAATGATTGCTAAGCAATTTGGAGTGAGCGAAATGCAAATTCACCGAATTCAAACCGGAGAAAATTGGGGACACATTAAAATTTAAGCGCTCTCAAATTGCTGCCGAAATAAAAATCAACGTCGTTACAGTTCTAGTAGTGGGGTTTAATTTCCTTTTTGCTCCCATTTTCGGACACTAATTCTTTCGAATAGCGTTTGACGTTTTTATATCTTCCGTCGATATTGCTGAGTATAAACTGGATTCCAAAGGATCCGAAAACTGAGGAAATTAGGATAATAGTGAGTTTACCAATAGATTCCATGATAAATGACTGATTAAGTTAATGTAAAGATATTAAGGTAGTTAAATTTATACAAACTTCAATACCGTTCATCGACCGCTTCAAAAAGTTATCTAATGTTATTAACAATTTCAATTGTAAGAAATCGGATTAGTTTTGAAAAGTTACAATAGTCGTTTCCTAAATAGAGAATACTAAAAAAAGAGAAACCACTCGAACAAGTGAGTGGTTTCTTATAATATAGGGTATGATAGAAAATCAAACGGCAACTATCCTTTGAAATAATATTCCAAAATAGAGGCCAGACGCAGACCAGCTTTCAAAATTTGCAACTGAACCATAGGCATACTAGCCTCTACATAAGCCACCGTCATTTGATGGTCAGGCAGATTGTATACTTGACCTAGGTAACCCCTACCCTCGGTGGCCCAAGCAATGATATTTATGTTTTGAAGTGCAACTATTTCTTTAGCATTGTAATGATTGCAATTCAAACATGCCTCCAAGGTAAGATTTTTGTATTCTATCATGTCGGTATCCCAAACGGAATGTAAGTTGGTTCCTTTACCAAAGAAGGAAACTTGGTAAGTATTCCCTCCTTTATCTGTTCCATAGCCTTCGTGCAAGGGTTGGTGCAAATCACCTACCAAATGAAATAAATAAAACAAGCGGATTTTAATATCCTCTTTTGACAAGTTTTGCTTGTGATCCAATTCTCTGAGTGTCGTATTGAGTCGGCTAATGATATTGTCCCCACTAGGCTCGGTAACGGGAGTTCCAGCTTCAAAATTGACATAATGATACGGTTTCATGAAGTCGTAACTGGGGTCTTTCCGTTGGTCGTCCATCCAAGTAGCAGCTTCTTCTGGCTTAGTGCCATTGAGATAGTCCAACACGTTTTTTTTAGTTGCGGCATCTAAATAGTGAATGGCTACCTCAGCAACCAATTCATGTCCTTTTTTACCCCAAGCATAAGTGCTTTGATTACATCCTAATAGCAAAATATAGGCTATAATCGCCCACATCATTTTTTTCATATTACAATTATTTTTTGGTATTGATAGGAGGCGAATGTAGAATATTTGGTCTGATAATAATGCGGATTTAACACTTTTTTATTGCCGACAAGGAACGCTCCAAATGGCTTCGCGTGAAAGCATAAAAAAACAGCTGAAAGAAGATCTCGCAACTGTTTCTAAAATCCTAAAACCAGTTCTTCAAGTGAGTGCTATTTTGAAGTCGGTTCCCCAAAATCTTTCACCCGCTCCCCTTGAATGTACATTTTTGAAGTATTGAAGTGAATGGAAAACTCTACGGAAGTCCAATTTCCATCGGGAGTGTTTTCAGAACTATCGGTAAATTGATACCACAAGACATAGGCCGTACTATTGAAACCTTTTATAAATTTAAGCACCCCATTTTCGTCACATTCCAATCCCCAAATTATGGCTCTATTGGGTTGTTCGTGTAATTGGTAATTGCCTGTTCCGCTTCCATTTAATTCTACGGTAGGTTCG
Source organism: Bifidobacterium breve (assembly GCA_943326765.2). Lineage (GTDB taxonomy): Bacteria > Bacteroidota > Bacteroidia > Flavobacteriales > Flavobacteriaceae > Flavobacterium. Next base: position 2,540 of record CALPUN020000101.1, read on the forward strand.
GCGCCTTTAAATAGATACGTTCCCGTAATGGGGAAATCAACACTGGTGGTAATGTATTTTACCCCAGACTTTGTTTTGATTTCAGTTACTGAATTTTGTGCCCAACTGTTGATGGCAAAGAATAGCACAATGATTGGAAGTACCTTTACTAATTTCATAGGTGGCGTGTTTTGGTGAATAAATAATTGCGTTTTAATCGTTTCAATAACAATAGTCCCAATTCATTTTGAGAAGTGATCGTTACAAAAACCAACCGGCTTCAAACTACCTCTAGTTTAAACGTCATTAAAAGTATAAAAAAAACAGCAAAGTTAGGTTGGACCAACTAAAAGGAATTTTATTCTTATGCATTCGTTGGTGTGGTTCTAGGATCTAATGAAGGCGAACTTGTGTGTTCGATTGCTGTTTTGTTACTCTTAGTAGTATTTCTAAAGTAAGTAGGCGTAAATTACTTATACTGTGGCATGAACCAAACCTCTTCTTGGAGGTTTGTTATCTTGGAAACTCTCGTCTCTTTTATACAAACTCCTTTTTCATCTTTGGTTTCACAGTGCACTACAATCTCGTCTATCAGCTGATTTTTTTTGTCCTTGGTTACTATTGCAGTGAGCTCATGGAGGGTATAATAATAATACTGCGTATAGAATGTCGTAAAATTATCTACTATCTTCTCAATGGTTCCGTCTTTATTATAATAATAAATCGCTTCATTTTGTTTGTATTGTTTTCTAGTATAACAACTGATCCGTTCCCGTTGTTTTGGTTTCCAACGTGTTTTACAGTAATAAGGTTCTTTATATGGATAAGTTTCAACTATAAACCACAACTTCTTTTTCGTTTCTTGTATTATATTGCCCAAAGAATCGAATGTTATTGAATATTTGATACGGCCATTTCTAGTAAAGACCAGTTGTTTTTTTTGCAGAAGCTTATGCTGATTATTTACAATCAAATAAATTTCCTCTGTGGCCGATTTGATTCCTTCCGGTAGCAATCGTTTATTAATATCCTTTTTAGTCGCACAAGATTGAAGCGTGGCACATACGATACAGAACAAAAGAAATCTCATCATCATCCATTCAATTTTTATCATACGTCTCTGATTTAATAACTTTAATACCTTGTTATAATAAAAAAGACAAAACAATTAAAGTAATTCTATTTAGCCTAGGCAAATGTAAGTTTGCCTCTAGAACTTATTTTTGTATTCTATGCAATTTTGAATTCCAATTTACTTTTAAACCCAACGATACCAAGGAATAGTCTTGGCTAAAATCAGGACTAGTAAGATTATAACTCGCCTGCAACTGTAGTTGAAGTTTAATGTTTTCAAAGCCTCCTTGTACTGTTAAGGCGGGTTCTATTAACCAAAAAGATTTGTTGTTTTGTAAATAATATACCTCATTGAGCAAACTTCCACTTACGTTATTATAATTGATTGTAGCTAAACGACTTGACAACGAAGCATTAAAATACTTGCCACTAAAGCTTATACTCGGTTGGACTCCTATTTTATACAAATTAGCGCTAATGTCTGAATTATCTATACTGTTGTCTTGGTAATCAAAACTGCCATAACCTACTAAACCATACGATTCAAAAACGAATGATTTCGATATGCTTTTGTAATAGCCCCCGCCAATTTCAAAAAAAGTACCTGAGCTTATTGAATTGTCTTCTGATGATTTTACCCAATCAGTATTGAGTTGCAAAGCCCACTTTTCAGTAAGTCCATATGCCCCTTGAAATTCAAATGCGTCCGTATTTTCAGATTCATTAAGACCTAAGAACAGATTGGTTTGTCCCTTAGCCTTCATTATCGGCACATTTTGAGTATTGGGTACATAATAAATAGGACTACAACCATAAAACAGTATTGTTATTAAGAATAAAAAAATCTTGTGATTGGCAGCAAGTGAAAAATAATGCAAAGTAATTCTAGTATCCGTTTTCATAATTTAAGATTGATTAGTTTAAAACAATGCACCATAAAATCCTTAAACACAGAAAATAAGCTTATAAATAACAATTATGTACACCACCTAAAAATAATTATGATTCAAGTCGAATGGAAACATATATGCAGTTCCTTTCCTATCTTTAAAATTAAGGGTTAGGGTCCTAATCTTTATTGATAAAAATCATTACTCTATTTGATTACAATCACATATAAACATGACGGTTATCATCACTAATCCAAGAAAGCGGATTTATCTTTGATAAAGATTTGAGTTCATAAATAATAAAAAATTTGCCATTAAGACCTGATGTTTGTTAAAGGTATGTGTGCAACTACGATTTCAAAAGGAATTGTAGAACGTAGTACTAGAAATGAAGTATAGTCTCACAGCAACATTTGTAAGTTCTCAAGGGAACTAACACTTTTAGCGAAGAAATGAATTATAGTTTCAAGCAAACATCATGCAGAAGTCTCGGTTTCACAATCGGGACTTTTGTTTTTGGTAAAAGAACTTAGAAAATCGAGCGGAATGGCTAATCCTATTTTAGAGCCGTCCCTTTCCTAATTTATACAATAGTCAAATCTTTAATTTTATTTTTCAAGTTTTAGAACTTAAGTTCTTTACTCTTTATCTTCCACTTCGGTTTGCTTAAGAAAATGAGTGGCAATATTCAATGGTCGCATACTGTACCGTTTCTTGTTGCGGTGTCCCCCACTTTTATTAAGTATTTTTTTGAGTAATTTTATGGTTTCAATAATAAAATCTCCTTTATTTAACATGACACATTCTGCCTCCGCGGCATGTGCGGCATCGGTTACCTCGCTTCGGGTGGCAATACCTAATTTACTGAAGGTTTCCAGCACTTGTGTAGCCCAAATAACCGGTGTGTTAGCAGCTTCGCATATCCATAAAATTTCGTCTTGTATTTCGCTTAAGCGTTCAACACCAATTTCGACAGCCAGATCTCCACGAGCAATCATTACCCCAAAAACTTCTTCCGTCATAGCTTCTAGTAATAGCGATGGAAGATTAATTACGGCTTCAGGAGTTTCTATTTTCAAAATTAAGTTGGGTATGCGTTGGTGTTTTTTAAACGTATCTTTTATCAACTTCAAGTCGGAAGTGTTCCTCAAGAAGCTGCATCCTGCCAAATCAGCATTTTCGGCAATAAATGGAATGGCTTTAATATCGGCCTCAGAAAGTACTGGTAAATCTAGAAAAGTGTCGGGCAAATTGAGTCCTTTTTCTTTCTTTATATAAGCTTTTTTAGAGGATATCCTAGTAATTTTCAAATAGCTTCTCCCGTTTTGTGTTTTTACAATTCCTTCAAACTTGCCATCATCAATAATAACTCGTTCCCCTTCTTTCAAGCTCTTTATTACTCCAAATTCATAACAGGATAAGGCCTTTTTGTCGTGGTCAATTTGCTCCCCTTTTTCAATTAGAATAATTTCATCGCCTAGTGCTATTTTGAGTTTCCCCGTTTTTTTTCCATTTCCTGGTAAAACCACACGCATTTTAGGTCCTGCGATATCCATGTAAATCTTGCAAGCACAACCACTTTTGTCCACGGCTTGTCGCAGCGTATGAATGAGTTGTTTCCAGTTCTTCTCATCACCATGAGCACAATTGATGCGGGCAACGTTCATTCCGGCCTTCAGCAATGCGATTACTAGATTGACATCGTTTTCAAAAGAGTTGTCCAGCGTTACCATAATGTGTGGTAAGGAAGTTACTTTTTTGAAACCGAAAAGTGCCGCGGCATTTTTGTTTAGTGTATTTTGCGCCGCATGATAATCGAAGTGCGATAGTGTTTTTTCTTTTAAAATAGCCCCCATCCGTTGTCGGATGGATTGTACCTGTTTTAAAATATGGCTTTCACAACTGGTTAGACTGGAGAGGCCCGCTTGATGCAAATCGTCTTGTAACAACCGTACATCTTCGTTTCTTAAGGCAAGGTACTGAATGAGATTGACCGCACTATTTTGTTGCGAACTAGGAAGCGATACAATTAGTTCCTTTCGAAGGGAAGCAGCGCGAGTAATCGTCTTTTCGAGGAGTTCCATGTCGCGTTGCAGCTGTTCCAAATTTTCCATAAGGTGATTGTTGTAAGCAAAGGTAGGTACTCTGAGGGTTTGACAACGTGATATTTATCAGGATAGCTGAGCCTTCAGCGAAGACATTAAAATTTACTTAAACAAGGACTCTCTATTTATTTTTAAATAGCGCAATGCATGCTCCGTAAACTATCAGTTACTATACTACAGTTTTAAAATACCCAGAGACCTAACTCTTATGTGAATATGGCTCAGGTCTGAAAGGCTTGTTTTGGAAATCAGATTAAAAAAAATATCAAATACTCCGATTCTCCTTCGTATGGTTGTTATTTTGTTTAGAATACAATGGAAAAGGATTTGACGTTTCTCAATTGCCTAAGTACACTTTGGGTTTGGAAACTATGATGGAACGCAAATTGAAATTTATCAAGTTAGTCGGTGACGAGCGTGAACTGACTTATGAAAAGATGAATGAGATTTTGGGGCTCAATCAAATCTATTGAAGCATATCGGTTGGTTTTATTTTAATCGCTTTAAGATCAAATCGAAAGTAAAATTGGTATTTTTTTCTTATAAAAAAATTGACCGAACCTTTTTTATAAAACGAAGATGGCAACCAAAAAGTATTTTTGTTCTTAAGTGCCGTTCGTCGAGTTGTTAATCGCTTTTTTAGAGCCTTTTACAGAGTGCTTTTTCGTAAAAAGGATTTTCTGCCCGTTCAACGATTTTAATTTTTTTATCATAGTAATGTGTTTAGTTTTGACCTAATTATAACTAAAACGCTAGTTCCTATGGATTCTATTTCTAATCCACTCTACCGAAACGACTATATCGAAGGCTATTCGATTGGCCTGAATCCTTTTCTACAAATTGCTCCTCCGGTTTTGAAAAAAAGCGAGGGGTTTAGTTCAGGGTTTAGTTATGGTCGCTTAGAATACGAACGTTTAAATGGTCCGTTAGTCTTTGGTATTCCCTTAAAAATTGTTTCGGATAAAATATTAGAAGAATTTTTACTTGCCGGAATGTTGGGGATGAATATCGATTCTGAAGGGTATACAGCGCACCAAATGAATATTTTACAGCAATGGTATCAAAGCGGCATTGAAAAATACGAGCCAAATGAAAGTCTTTATTTGTTGGCACTATTGGAATGCAATGGCATTGAGACATTATAATGTAACTCCAAAATAAAATCAATAGCCAATTGAATTGCTTTTGATTCCGTAAGTACCTAATTAATTCAAATTCCACGAAGTAGCACTAATAAATTAGTGTTCATTCGTGGAATTTATATTTAGTTTTTTTCTTAAACTAGTGTTATTTGGCAAAATCCAGAAACCATTTTAAACAAGGTAGGTTCTCAAATTTAATCGGGGGAGTTGCGTTGGCTTATTTCCAGATTTTAAAATTGAGTTTGAATTCTTTTCTTTGAATGAGCGAGCGCCAATCAATAAAAAGCAAACCGCTAATCAAAAGTAATCCCACCAATAGGCTAACGACCGATTGCCAATGAAGTCCTCCGTGAAGCAGGGATTCTGCATTTTCTGTCCCGTATTTTCCGAACAATACTAAAACCGTATCGCTAGTAAATTTCCCAATAAAGAAAGCGGGGATAATGTAAAAGGGCCGGATTTTAGCCATACCAGCTGCAACAAACAAAGGAGTTGTTGGTAGCGGTAGTAAGGAATAGGCAATAATTACCAATTGGCTTTTCCATCCTTTTTCTTTGAGAACTTTGCCTAAATACTGGACGTCTTCGTTTTTGGTGGGGTTGAATATCTTTCCTGCAATCAGCGGAATATAGAGCGTCAAAACATAACGTCCTAGAATAGAACCTGCCACTCCTAAGAGAATTACCATCCAAATATTGAGTCCAAATAGAATTTGCAAAAAAACCATAACCGTAAACGCTGGTGGTGATGGAAATGGAACTACATCCAATAAGAATGCACCAAAAAAAACAAGAAAATATTGCCACCACATAGGACTATTGGATTATAAAAAATGATTACACTATTCCTTAACACGAATATTGCCAAGGCTTTGTAATGCTGGATCACACAAAGGTAGGCATTGTTATTCTTTAAACTTTAGAGATGTTTAATAAATGAATCCTATTTTTTTATCATTTTGTACTGAAGTACTTTTTGATCTTTACGAACTAGAACTATATAGATACCCGCATTCCAACCGGATAAATCCTGTTGTTCTAGATTCGCTCCTTGATAGACGACTTGCCCAAGTGAATTGACAATCGTATAAGTAGCGTCTTGATTGCTTTTGATTTGAGA
>CALPUN020000102.1 GCA_943326765.2 Bifidobacterium breve
GATCTTTTAGTAAAGGAATCTTTTTTAGCTTCTGAAAAAGTATTGGTTTTCCCAAATCCGGTTAGCGATTTTTTAAATATTCAAGGAATTACGGGTGCTATAAAAATAAAAATTTACGATAGTTTTGGGAAAATGATTACTACTATGACTTCTGGAGAATCGACTTTAAAAGTAGATTTCAGTTCTTATGCTAGTGGAATTTATTTACTTTCCATTTCAGATGACACCGGGGTGAATATCCATAAAATTATAAAGCGTTAAAGTAGTACTACACTAAATACTCTAATGCTAAGGTGATTAAAAGTGCCTTTTAAGGGTATTGCGTTTCTGTTTTTTGTACCTGTTTCCAATTATTAACCTTTAGCAGCACTGTATTAGCTGAAGGAAAAATGTTGTTGCGGCTTCTGGTTTATTTCTTTCCATAACCAAAAGAATAAAATAAACGTTCCGTTTGCAAAAGTGTAGCAATTGTAGTGAGCCGTTGTTCTGGGAAGCCTTACTTTTTTAAAATTCAATTTTAGAAGGCAAGTTTCTTATCGCAGCAAACGCTACTCTTTACTTCGAAAACGAAGTTGCTACTTCGTTTAAATTAGTTTACGGACAACGTGTGGTGAGTGAATTAATATAATCTCGTATCAATTGAACTCCTTCTTCGTGAACAATAGTTCGTCCAATAATAGGCATCATTTCGGCACCTTCATTGGAACTCATTCTGTAAATAAGCTCCGAATGGTTCGCATCACCTGCATTAATCACGTAAGGGTTATCCGGAATATTAAATAATGGTGGGAGGCATACTCCAAACAAATAGGAATCCGTGTTACTAAAATTAAAGCGTTGCGCAACATAGTCACAATGACCACCCGTTCTATGGCAATGCGCGCAATTGATGTCGATATAGGATCTAGCTCTAAGTTCTAACGATTTGCTGGTATCCCGCCAATCTACTGTAGAATAAATCGCTGATAGTGCTGGCAATGAAGTGTCAATATAATTTTGATTTTTCCAATAGGTTAATTGATTTCTAGAAAATCTACCGTAATTATAAGTTGTATTTAGGTTTTGTGGTTTTGGTCCAATAGGCGTGTTTTTCTCCCCGCCAACAACTTGGTTTGGGTTGATTTTATGACAAGTAACACATTCTGTTTGAGAGGGAATTTTATAGGTTATACTTCGGGTTACGTTATTTTCAATCCAAGTAATTGGAACAAAAATACCATTGCCATCTGTATCTAAAAACGCCTCAGTTTGGGCATCATTCCATTTATAATCATACAATTTCCAACCATCATTTTTCCGAATCAACAAACGAGTTTCAATAATTCGAGTGACATTAGCAGGTTGCACATTGTCATAATAAAATGTTTTTATTAAGACCGCTCCAACAGGAAACTCCAAAACATTATCATCTCCATTGTAGGTTGCTTTAGTTCCTTTTGGCATCCAGACAAACCTCTTTTTGTGGGCATAATCAGAGAAAAGTGAGCTTGCCGGTTGGTAAGGAATTACTTTGTACCCTGGAGTTTGATCTTTTAATGCACCAACAAAAAAATGATAATCCGATAATTTAGGGAGCGGGACTTGAGTTAAATCAAGCGTAATTGGTCCGGAAACAGTTGGCCCAACTTTATTCGCAGTATTAGAAACCGGAAGGTATTCCGTTTCGTTGTCTTTAGAACAAGAATATTGAACAATCACTAAAACAACTAATGACAACAGTAAAAAGTAGTATTTTTTCATAAAATTTTTTAAAAGCAATTCAAAAATAATAAAAAAAACAAAACCTTTTGGGTTCTGCTCATAAGTAATAATTTATCAAGATGTTAAATTAGAATGTAAGATTTATTTTCTTGAATATTGAGGCTGTAGTTTTGTATCCCAAAAAAAGAGCCGCATTTCCAAAAGTAATAAACTATTTTGGAAATGCGGATTTGAAATTACTCTTTTATGAATTTTTGAGAATAGTCTTTTCCATTGCGATCTCTAAGTAAGAGAATGTATGTTCCTGTATTTAATCCATCGACTGCAATACTGGAATTGGTCAATTCAGATTTTAAAATCAAGCGACCGTTCAAATCAAAGATTTGTGCCGATTTCATCTCGATATTGTTTTTCGTTTTAATTGTGACAACATGTTTCGCTGGATTTGGATACAAGCTAAACTCGGAGTTGGTATACGTATTCACCGCCAAAGTAGCACCTTCCACAACTAGTACCGAACCGTCAATGGCAGGAGTGTCATAAGTATCAACAATTCCTGAAGGCCATCTTACTATGATTTGCGTAATTTCAGTAGCCGTTCCAAGTCCAAAATGAGCATTCAACGAACTTTGATGACTGAATCCATTACCGCTTTTTATTTCTCGAACTTGTTTTCCAAAAGCACCATAGATTTCAACTCGAGCTCCAATACCATTTCTATTACTTTGAATTCCTTGAAGGTTTACAGTAAGATAATGGTTAGCGTTTGGTGTATTCATATATGCGGTGCCGGAGAACTGAACATCTAAAAAACCATCGTTGTTCAAGTCGCCAATCGCTCCTTCACTAAAGGGCAAATCAAAACCTGAGAAGGTCATGTCGTGATTATTCATGTACAATTCTTTTCCGTTTTGCCACAGAAAATCCATCCAACCGTCGTTATCAAAATCGGCGGCTTGCAATTCCCAGGAGCCCACTTGCGCAGCGATTCCGGTGGTAGAATAAATATCCGTAAAGGTACCGTCTCCGTTATTTCTATACAATTTGTTGGTATCGGAAATGTTAGAAAGCAAAATATCCAAATCGCCATCATTATCATAATCTTCAATAGCCGATGACCAAGATTGGGATCCGTCATTAATTCCAGCAGCAGCACCTGTTTCGGTGAAAGTTCCGTTGCCATTATTTTTATAAAGTAAGTTGATTCTTTGCGGATCATTTACGGGAGCACTTGCGCGACATTTCGATAAGTACATATCCATATCACCATCGCTATCAATATCGGTCCATTGGGATTGGTAATTTCCACCAACGGCCAAAGTTGGCATTAAGGAGATATCAAAAAGTAAATTTCCTTCGCCATCATTGCGATACGCATGACTTTGAGCCACGTCGTGACACGCCCACAAATCTAAATTCCCATCGTTATTGATGTCTATAAAATTGGTTCTTTGTGTAAAAATATTCTGAGGATATTCAGTAATAGTATAGCCAACACCCCCTGGAGCAGCCTTTACAACACTCACTCTGCTGCCGTTTCCTAAAGCTAAATCGTTATAACCATTTCTATCAAAATCGCCAGCAGCAATACTCCAGTTCGGAGGGAAATTCACCGTTAGAGGATATGCAAGAGCATCATAGCCGCCGTTTGTTTTTTGATTGTATAGATTAACTTGAGTAGCACCAACAGTAACAATATCATCCAAATAATCACCGTTCATATCGGCAATACAACATATCGTAGATGTTCCGCCAAAGGATTGTGTAGTAAAAGTAACTGGAGGTGGAATCGGAGCAACATAAGTAGTTTCGGTTAATTGAAAATCAAAACCCAAAGCGCTCCAATGATTGTCCCAAGCGATATAATAAGTAGTTCCTGCAAAAGCGGTAAAAGTAGCGGTTGATAAATAAGAATTGGCATTGCCTGAATTACAAGCTATAACTCCTGAGTCGTCATCGCCAGAGTAACACAATAAGGCGCCACAAGTTCCGGTATAGACATTGAAATCGGTGTCTCCGCAAATATTAACCGCTAAGTCGGAAGTGATGGTCACCGTGTAATTGATTGCTGGAGTATACCGGTACCATTTTGCCAAAGCCGCAGTAGAACAGGTTGACACAATATTAGTTCCGTCAATTGTGGGAACAGTAGTGGTTCCAGCGGTGATTAGTAATGCGGTTGCGCAGGTATTTTGAGCGATGGAAACCTGTATTCCAAAACAGAAGATAAGCAGTAAAGTAATTTTTTTCATTCGATTAGAATTTTGTAAGGATATTAATTTAGTTTGTTTCAGTTTGTGGCATTCTACTGCTATGGATTGATTTATAAACATTAAAATGGATTGACTATCTAAAATACTAAAAAGCAGTAGTTTATCAGCTATTTTGGATAGCGTTCCAAAAATAGGATAAAAAATAGAATAAAAACAACTCTAACGGAATAGTTTTTATGATTTTAAGAAATCAACAGTGTTTTTCTTGAGTTTCTTAGAAGTATTGTTCTATAAAAAAAGGAAACTGTACGAAATAATGAATTTTTACAGATTAGAATTTTAATTCAAAAGGTCGCTTTCTTCCGATTCCGAACGTTTTAAAATAGCTTCTGGCAGTGATTTTTTGGCTTTGGCGCCCATTTTTTTCAATTTTTCAACACTCGTAATTAGGTTTCCTTTTCCCTCCACCAATTTGTTCATGGCGGCATCATACTCGGTTTTGGAGTCTTTAATTTTGTTTCCCACTTTCACCAAATCGACTACAAAACCTTCAAACTTATCATACAAAGCACCCGCTTGTCGTGCTATTTCATAGGCATTCTCTTGTTGCTTTTGATTGGTCCACATGCTGTCGATGGTTCGTAGTGTAGCTAATAAGGTAGACGGCGTTACAATTACGATATTTTTTTCAAACGCTTTGTTATACAAGGCGGTATCTTCATTTAGGGCTATGGCAAAAGCAGGTTCAATCGGGATGAATAGTAACACAAAATCGGGACTTTCTATTTGATACAAATCTTGGTAATTTTTTTCACCCAACTGCTCTACATGTCGTTTAATAGAATTTACATGCTCTTTTAAATAAGCGCTTTTAAGAGTATCATCCTCTTCGTTGGTGTATTTTTCATATGCAGTTAGGGAAACTTTCGAATCGACAATCATTTTTTTACCATCGGGCAAATTTATCACCACATCGGGAAACACCCGTTGCCCGTCGTCAGTGGTATGTGCTTGTTGGACGTAATATTCACGATCTTTCTCCAAGCCTGATTTTTCTAGCACCCGTTCCAAAACCAATTCGCCCCAATTCCCTTGCATTTTACTATCGCCCTTCAAAGCTTTCGTCAGGTTGATAGTTTCCTTACTCATTTGGGCATTCATCTCGCGTAATCCTAATATTTGTTGCCGTAAAGCAGCATGGTAATCAATGCTTTCTTTGTGCGTATCTTCTACTTTTTTCTCAAACAATTGAATTTTATCTTGCAATGGCAACAAGATGTTCTTCATGTTTTCTTTATTCTGTTCGGTAAATTTGTTCGTTTTTTCTTCTAGAATTTTATTGGCTAAATTTTCAAATTCTTTGGTGAATTTCTCTTGTAATTTTTCTACTTCTTGTTTTTGTTCGAGATGGCGTTCCCAAAGATTTTCAAAATCGACTTCTTTTTTAGAGAGTTGTATGGCCAAACTGTCTTTCTCCGTTCGAATAGTTTCTTTCTCTTTTTGGGAAACAAGCAGTTGTTCTTGAAGTGTTTGATGTTGGGAGGAAAGCCCAATAAGTTTCTCTTCTAATCCAATTTTTTCCGATTGCGATTTGGCTGTAAAAAGTAATTTTCCAAGATAGATTCCCATTGCTAGTGCAACGCTAAAAGTGAAAATAGTAAGTAGTGTGGCGTTCATTTAATTTTTTTTCAGAAAGGTAAATGTAACGAATAATCGCAAAATTCGCGTATGAAAATTCTATAAATTATTTCAAATGAAACACCATTATTAGTTGTAACCTTGTTGATTTGAAGGTTTACGTTTAAAGCAGCAATTAAGAACTCATGCTTCACCATACAAAAGACACTGTTTAAAAGCAGTGTTTTTTTTGCCGTTTTGAAAACTAAACTATCTTTGCGTCACATATTTTTGTTATGAACCACCACCATTTTATAATTCACAAACCCTACGGCTACTTAAGTCAGTTTGTTTATGAATTGAAACGGAAAAAGAAATTACTTGGAGAATTGTATGTGTTTCCCAAAGGAACCATGGCAATAGGGCGCCTTGATGAAGATTCCGAAGGTTTGTTGCTACTCACGACGGATGGAAAAGTGAGTGACACCATTTGCAGCGCCAAATTTGAAAAGGAATATTATGTACAAGTAGATGGTAAGATTACGTTGGAAGCGGTAAATCAAATTCAAAATGGAGTTGAAATTGGTTTCAACGGAACAAAATACACCACCAAACTTTGCAAAGCTGTGCTCCTTGATGAAGTTCCAAATCTTGGGGAACGCGGAAAAAAAATACGCGACGAGCGCCATGGTCCAACGTCTTGGATTTCTGTCACGGTGAATGAAGGCAAGTTTCGGCAAGTTCGAAAAATGACGGCTGCAGTAGGTTTTCCTACGTTGCGCTTGGTTAGAGTGCGCATCGGAAACGTGTATCTAAACGATCTAAAAGCCGGACAAGTTCTCCCAGTATCCCATTTGTTCTAAATCATAAATCGTAAATCCAAAATGCTAAACATTGTCCTAGTAGAACCTGAAATCCCTAACAATACCGGAAATATAGGCCGCTTGTGTGTTGGTACTGAAAGCCGTTTGCACTTGATTCATCCGTTCGGGTTTCAAATTACCGACAAGAATGTCAAACGTTCTGGGTTGGATTATTGGGTGCATTTGGATTGGAAAGAATACGAAAACGTAGCGGCATGGATGGTTCAAGTTCCAGATTTATCGCGCGTTTTTTTGATGAGTTCCCATGCCCAGAAGTCGTATTTAGAAACCGAATTTCAGGATGGCGATTGGTTGGTTTTTGGAAAAGAAAGCGTTGGTTTGAGCCAAGAAGTTTTGGCTTTATTTCCAAATCATTTAAAAATTCCTATTTCACCATTGGTTCGGAGTTTTAATTTGGCCAATGCTTGCGCGTTTGTCATCGGGGAAGCCAAGAGGCAAATTCAAATTAAGTAATGAGGAACTTCCCTTTTTCAGGGTCAAATACGATAGCATCGTTTGGAAATAGAGACGAAAAAACACCCGAGGCAATGAGATTGCACGGCTGGTCTTGAACACAACTTCCATTCGTCATTACAATCATTTCATCGCTCAACTGAATCGCCAAATCCATATCATGGGTAGAAAATAAAATGCATTTTTGGGTTTCCTTGGCTAGTTTTTTCAACAACTTGAACAACGTAACTTTATGCACTAAATCCAAATGCGTAGTGGGTTCGTCTAAGATAATCAAAGGCGTGTCTTGCGCTAAAGCTCTCGCAATTAAAACAATTTGCAATTGTCCGTCACTGATCTCATAATGTTTTTTATGAACTAAATGTTCAATTTGAGTAAGCGTTATCGCATCGTTTATTTTCGCTAGATCAATCGCTGATAATTTTCCAATCCAATTCGTATACGGTTGTCTTCCCAAGGCAATTAATTCGTAAACGGTCAAATTGCTAGGGGGTAATTTCTCCGTCAAAACCAAACTCATTTCTTGAGCTAATGCCACCGAATGATATTGATTCAGATTTTTATGCTGCAATAGAACCGTTCCGGATAATGGTTTCTGAATTCCGGTAATGGTTCGCAATAAGGTTGATTTTCCGATGCCATTGGCTCCAATTAAAGCGGTTAACGTTCCTTTTTTTAATGCCAAATTGAGATCGGAAGCGATACAGTTTTGTTGCTTTTTATGGGAATACCCAATACACAATGCCGTTGTTTTTAATACGATTTGATTTTCCATTAGCCCATCATTTTACGTTTGCGTACTAACAACCAAATCACAACAGGCGCGCCGATAATGGAGGTAATCGCATTGATAGGCAAGATTGTAGCTCCGCCCGGAACTTGCGAAACCAAATCACAAAATAACATCATGCTCGCGCCAAGCAGCAAGGTGCTCCAAAATAAAATGGTGTGATTGCTCGTTTGAAAAATAAGCTTTGCGATGTGCGGAACTGCTAAGCCAACAAAGGCAATAGGACCGGCAAAAGCGGTAATGCTTCCGGCCAAAATACTCGTAGCCAGTAGAATTAGTACTCTTGATTTTTTATAATTCAACCCAAGGCTTTTTGCGTAATTTTCACCCAATAATAAGGCATTCAAAGGTTTGATACTTGCTAAACTAAGCGCCAAACCAAGCAGCACGGCTACAGTTAAAATAGCCAAAGCTGACCAAGATAAATTCCCTAAATTCCCCATAGACCAGAAGGTGTATTTTTGCAATTGTTCGGCAGTACTAAAATAGGATAGGACGCTAACAAAGGCACTGGTAAAACTTCCGAACATTAAACCTACGATTAAGATAGCCATAGTGTCGCGAAGCCTTTCCGAAACGACTAAAACAGCTAACAATACGGTTAAACTTCCCAAACAGGAAGCGATGATGATTCCGTAAGGAGATAGCAGTAAATCGGACAAAAAAGAGGGTAAGTACCCGGCTCCCAAAATCACGAAAGCAACGCCCAAACTCGATCCGGAACTCAAACCCAACACATACGGACCAGCCAGAGGGTTCCGAAACAATGTTTGCATTAACAAGCCACTTATCGACAAGCCCATGCCAACTAAAATTGCCATAATGGCTTTGGGCAAACGGTAATTGATAAGAATGTATTCCCAGGTTTCTTTGGAAGCACTGCGACCAGTAAAACTCAAGAATACCTCTTTCAGCGGAATTTTGATTGATCCCAAACTGATATCCAACACCAATAAAAACAATGTCACTAGAAGTAACAAAGCATACAAAATCCTATTTTTATTGGATACTTTCATTTAGTGTAATTGCTCTAGAAAGTACAATTGATAATCGGGTTCCAATTCGGGGTGTACTATTTTTAATATGTCTTTCAAAACCAAATCCGGCCGATTTGGAGCCAATTCATAGTAAATGACGCC
>CALPUN020000103.1 GCA_943326765.2 Bifidobacterium breve
ACTAGAATAACCGTCGAAAAATAACGAATACCCTAGCCCTGATAGCAGTGGAAATCTTTTTCTTGTTTTGACCAAAATCCTTTAACTGGACTTGAAGTACCAAAAACAAGAAAAAATTGCAACGGATAGCAGGAAAAAGCTCCTAAAAAAACGACTATGAAAAGAAGAGAATTTATAGAAAAGACCGCAGCCGCGACTGCTTTGATGAGTGTAGGTTTGTCATTGAGTAGTTTCCAAACGGCTAGCACGAAACATTTGACGATTTTACACACGAACGATGTGCACAGTTATATTGATCCTTTTCCGCCAAATCATCCTAAAAATCCTAATATGGGTGGCGTTGCGCGCAGAGCGGCTTTAATAAACTCGATTCGACAAGAAAACTCCAATGTTTTGCTTTTGGACGCAGGTGATATTTTTCAAGGAACGCCTTATTTTAATTATTATGGAGGTGAATTGGAATTCAAATTAATGAGTATGATGCACTATGATTTGGCGACTTTAGGCAATCATGATTTTGACAATAGTATTGATGGATTTTATGCGCAAATGCCTCATGCTAAGTTCGACTTTGTATCGGCCAATTACGATTTTAAAAACACCGTTTTGCACGGATTGATCAAGCCTTATAAGATTTTTATTAAGGACGGAATTAAAGTAGGTGTTTTTGGATTGGGGGTGCAATTGGACGGTTTGGTGGATAAGAAAAATTATAAAGAAACGGTTTATCACGACCCGGTGGCGGTTTCACAAGACATGGCTCGCATTCTGAAGCAAGATAAAAAATGTGATTTGGTGATTTGTTTGTCCCATATTGGGTACAAATACAAAGACGAACCCGATAAAATTTGCGACGTCAAACTAGCTGGTCTTACCAAGGATATTGATTTGATTATTGGTGGTCATACGCATACTTTTTTGGACAAGCCGACCGTTTTAAAAAATGCCGTAGGACAAGATGTTTTGGTGAATCAAGTGGGTTGTTATGGGGTGAATTTGGGTCGGATTGATTTTTATTTCGATACGGATCAAAGTAAAATTGCTCAAGGAAAGTCAATAGTAGTTTGATTTTTCGATTTGATCTTAAATTTTGTTCGTCCCAATCAATAACATTCAATTCAAAAGCAAAAATAAGTGATGTCTTATATTACGAGGGTTTTTCCTATTACAAACGATCAATTATCCCATAAATATACTGGAAAATATTACCGATGAATCTTTGCGCTAAATTTGATTCAATCAGGGTTGGTTTCATTCGTTTCGGCGGCTATTACAAATTTATAAAATGTAAAAAACGCAAAAACATAAAGCAAAACAATTATTGGTCGGTATAAAGGGGAGGACAAATCGTACAAAAAATATTCTTCTATAAAAATGATAAACCGCAATCCAATCAATAATAAAGCACTAATCAACAGCCATGAGTTTTGGCGGTTATCGGCTACTAGATAACTACTAAGGGCTAGTCCGCTTAAGACTGAAGTGAGTATACTTTGAAGAATCAATACATTAAACTGGCTGTCTGAGATTTCATTTGTAACAGAAATCAAGTAGAAAAAAATAACTAGAAAAGGAAATGTTGCTAATAAAATATAAAGGTAATTTTTCTTTGGAATTAATTGAAACACCAATACAATCATAGTGATTCTATGGAATATAAAAATTACTATAGCGGCATGAAAAATAGTTGGACTTTCATTTGCAAAAAATAAATTGCTAATTAAGAGCAATACCATCAAAAGATAAAAAAGGAATTTTGGTTTTTTTGATTTGAGTCGGTAAATCGTCATCAGCAGTATTGGTAAAGCAATTCTAGAAAATAAAATTAATGGTTTATATTTTATTCCCTCTGCAATAATTTCTACCAAAGCCATTGCAAAATAAGCATAACTTAGAAGTTGAATTGGTCTAGTATCCTTATTTGTTTGCGTCATAATTATTGGTTACGATTGCTCTAATTCTGCGTTTTTGAACCTGTTTATAATGAGGTAGCGTTTTAATTTTTTTTCTTCATGAAGCAAAAATTTATACAAAAGAAACTGAGCTACAACAAAAAATAACATGGCTATTGGCTGGAAAATACTAAATTTAATGTAATAAATCTTAATGATTAAAATAAATTGCGTCGCGGTGAAAAGGATCGAACTAATGAGTAACAAGGTATTGGAAGTATTTGATTTGATAAAATAATTTCCAAGACAGCAACCACCAAAAAAAACAGTAACCAACCCTTGAATTATAAATAAACCAAAAGTGATCCCTAAAATATCATAAGTAATAGTCGCCACGATAACATAAAAAAACAGAAAAGGCAAAGCCCCTATAATCATTGGGATGTACCCTGGAAATTTAATCATTTTAAAAACCATATAAATAATCAAGAGTTGATAGGTTAAGGAAAACAATGATCCAATAATGATACTATTCATTGTATTGGACATAAAAAAAAGATCCGCCACCCAAAGGGCTGCCAAAGATAAAATAAATGTATAATTTATTTTCTTAGAAGCCGACCAGTAGACCAGCATCAATAGAGGCATTAATAAGGATTTCGAAATTGAAATAAAAAAAACATCGTTGAAATATTCCGCAATTATTTCAACAAAAGCAATAAGAAAATAGACGGATACGAATTTAGTAGTTAAATTTTCTTTTCGAAAAGGAGCAACATTTATCATTTTAATATTAATTAATTTAGAATTCGTTACTGTCAAATTAAAAGATTATTAATGGCAAAGTAATAAAAAAAAGAATACAGAAATATTTTTATTATTTTTTAACGGATCATTTCTTGAAAATCCTTTTCAGAAATAATCGGAATATTTAATTGATTGGCTTTCTCTAATTTAGCTGGCCCCATATTTTCTCCAGCAAGTACATAATTAGTTTTTGCTGAGATGGAGCTTCCTACTTTTCCACCATTATCTTCAATTGCTTGTTTCAAATCGTCGCGGGAGTATTCTTCAAAAACTCCGGAAACAACAAATATTTGACCGGATAGTTTTGTGGAAGCATTGGGATTAATTTTTTCAACAATTTCAAATTGCACCCCCTGCTTTTTCAATCGATCAATGATATTCCTATTTTCATTATTTTCGAAAAATTCAACTACGCTTTGTGCGATTCGTTCTCCTATTTCATCCACCAGAATCAAATCAAGAAGGCTTGCTTGGCTTAACGTGTCGATGTTTTTATAATGCTTGGCCAACTTCTTTGCCACAGTTTCCCCAACAAATCGAATTCCTAGAGCGTACAAGACATTTTCAAAAGGAATTTTCTTCGAATTCTGAACTCCATTGACCAAATTCTCTGCAGACTTTTGAGCCATTCGTTCTAAAGGCAAAATTTGCGCCACCGTCAATTCATACAAATCGGCGTAGTTATGAACTAATCCGTTTTGGTATAATAACGCTACGGTTTCGCCACCCAGGCCTTCGATATCCATTGCTTTTCTAGATATGAAATGCTGGATTCTCCCAATAATTTGAGGTGGGCAGCCATAAAAATTAGGGCAATAATGATTGGCTTCGCCTTCACCGCGAATTAATGCCGTTTGACATTCTGGGCAGTGCGTAATATAAACGGTAGGAGCTGTATTTTCAGGTCGTTTGCTTAAGTCTACTGCTATGATTTTTGGAATAATCTCCCCTCCTTTTTCTACAAATACGGTATCATTAATTCTAATATCCAGTTTTTCAATTTGATCAGCGTTATGCAAAGAGGCTCGTTTTACGATGGTTCCTGCCAATTGAACCGGTTCCAAATTGGCTACAGGAGTTATCGCTCCGGTTCGTCCTACTTGATAGGAAATGGAAAGTAACTTAGTAAAAACTTGCTCCGATTTGAATTTGTAAGCCATGGCCCACCGTGGTGATTTTGCCGTGTAGCCTAATTCCTCTTGGTATTGAAATCGGTTCACTTTAATAACAACGCCGTCTGTTTCGTATGGTAAATTCTGGCGGTGTTCGTTCCAATACTTTATGAATTCGAAAACTTCCTCTAAATTGGAAGCGAGTTTGGCTTCAATCGGAACTTTAAAACCCCAATTGCGAGCGGTGTTTAGTCCTTCCTGTTGGGAAGCAAATGGCAAATTATTTCCAATAATAAAATACAGCAAACAATCGAGAGGGCGTTTAGCCACTTCGCTACTATCTTGCAGTTTTAAACTGCCAGATGCTGTATTTCTGGGGTTGGAATAGGGAGTTTCTCCTATTTCGATTAATTCCTGATTCATTTTTTCGAATCCAGCAAAAGGCAAAATGATTTCACCACGAATATCAAAACGCGCTGGAAAATTAGAGCCTGTTAATTTTAAAGGAATCGATTTTATGGTTTTAATATTATTGGTCACATCATCTCCTTGAAAACCATCTCCTCTAGTTACGGCTCTGAGTAATTTTCCGTTTTCGTAGGTAATGCTGATCGAGGCTCCGTCGTATTTTAATTCACAGGTATATTCCAAAGGGACATTTCCCAAGACTTTTTGGATGCGGATTTCCCAGTCTATAAGGTCCTCTTTTGAATACGAATTATCTAAGGAATACATCCGATATTGATGCACTACCGTTTGAAAATTCTTAGTTATGGCTCCTCCTACTCGCTGTGTAGGAGAATTTTCGTCAAAAAGTTCTGGATGTTTGTTTTCTAATTCTTGAAGTTGTTTTAATTTTTGATCAAATTCAAAATCAGAAATCGTTGGATTGTCTAAGACGTAATAATTGTGATTGTGTTGATTCAGTTCTTCACGTAAGGATTTTATAATTTGACTCTCGTCCATAGTGCAAAATAAATTAGAATTACTGCCTTTTAAAGGTCGAAAATTACGAATAAATTATTTAGAAATGTCTTTAAAAAAATCCCAAGCTAATTCCGCTCCTTCAAGATCTTGATTTTGATTGCCGACTATTTTTTGTATAATTTTTTTTAGCACATATTTTTTACCAGGCATCGTATGTCCGCCTCCTTGAACTATGCAATAACGGACTTTTCTATTGGGATTGTCTGCTGCAAAATCAAAAATACTAATCGTTGAATTGTCTCTTTTAAAATTATCAGAAACCATTGAGATTTGTGGTTTTCTAAAGGCTATATTATTGTTTTTTAGCCAAAAATTAACCGTTTCTTGTGAGGATAAGATTTGCTCACTTTTAAATTTTGTAATACCACCTTCAAATGGAATAAACTGATCTTTTGTGCCGTTAACTATCATTACTGGTAAAGGAATTCCAGAAGGATTACATTCTGAGTCTTTTGGAAAATTTGCAGCAAAAGCAGCAATGGCAGTGATTTTATTAGGGAGTTCTAAAGCCAAACGGTACGCCATAAAACCACCATTTGAAATTCCGGTAACATACACTTTTTTGGAATTGATTTGATATTTTGGAATACTCCAATCAATTATTTTAGAAATAAAACCAACATCATCTGCTTGCTTTTCATTAGGTTTTGGCAATCTGCAGTCATTCCAGTTGAGCGTATTGCCTTTGGATAAACCCGTCTCTAAATTGGTTCCGTTGGGCACAATTAATAAAAATGAATTCGTATCAGCACAATCTTTCCAGTATTTAGAAGCTCCAGCATTTTTGTTGTAAATCTCGTCTTTAGATTGTGTCCCTCCATGGAGTTGTATAACCAATGGTGGTTCTTCTACTAGGAGACTGGGAATGTATACATCGAAATATCTATTGATTCCCTCGTGAGAAATCATTACATTTTTTTGCCAACCTGATTGTAGCGGTTGCGCGAATATAATTGATGAATAAAAAAAGATTACGTAAAATCGCATTAGTTAAATTTAGTAATCTAAATTACACTTTATGATTTAATTATTTGATTAATTTGATTGTATAATTGTCCATCACTTAAAAACGCACCTTGTTGGATTAAGGCAAAGAGAGAACCGTTTCGTTCGTCGGTAAACTCTTTTTTTCCAATTTTCATTTCGATGGTTTCTGTAAAAAGGTTATCGCTTAGCCATTGTAATCCTTCTTTAGTGAGGAAATCCGTTTCTGAAATCAATGATTTTAAGATGATGGATTCGATATGCGAATCGAAACAATGGAAAAGGAAAATGTGATTTTTTGAAAAATGCTCTAAAAAAGTGGCTCTAGACAATACTCCTTCCCAGATTAAGTCGGAGAAAACATCAAGTTCCTGTTCGGCTACTTCGGGTTTGTCTGTTTTAATTGTATCCCACTCGGGCTTATCTATAGATTGAGTGGCTAGGAAGTTAATGAATTCGGGATGCAGTTCTTCGAATTGCTCTTTGGTCAGTCTGGAATATTTCATATTTATAATATAATCAATTTAACTTTTTTTATGGAATAAAATTTCTTTAAGAGATAAAAAATTTAGTGGAAATTCAGCAATAACATGAAACATACTAAAAAAGAACAAAGCAGTCATTCCGATTCTATAATTATAGTAATAGATAATCATTGATAAAATCCAAAAAAATAATATATAGGTAAAATGCTTTTTAGATATGTTTTTACCCCAACCTATTATTGAAGTTTTTGAAAACCAATTTAAATAATGATAAGTATAGGCGAAAGCTAAAAAAATTTGAATTTTTATTATTGCAATGGAGTTGAATGAAAAATGAATATGTTCTGAAAATTTAAACAACTTATTAACTTGAATTATTAGATACTGAAATCTTGTTTCTAAAAATATTTTTTCAATTTCGTTTGATGAACAATAGTATATTTTATTACCTGGAAAAAAGAAGATAATTAAAGGTACGGAGCACATTAAAACTATTGCAAACATACCGTATATTGATTTATTTTTTATTGCACCTAACCACATGAAAAATAATGTAAACAAGTACACATGAATTATTGTTGGCAAAAAAAGACCTACAATTATAAATGAATATGGGATAAATTTTAAGATGAATATACTAATACCGAATGAAGCCAGAAGTGCTGAAATTATTCTTTTTCTTGTCGCAATGAGCACCATCGCCATGGAATAAAAAAAACCTGTTAAAATTAGAATACTTGTAAATAATCTTGAATAATGAGAAATGAATTTGAGGTAAATATCTTTTTGTTGTGATAAATTAAATATAGATACTAATGAAATTACTATGGTAATTACCAATAAAACCGCCATAGCTTTTCTATCTTTTAAGAAAAAATTTTTCTTGTTCAGCCAATTTATCTCTGTTAAATAATGTAATGGCCCTAAAACTGCATATGAAAAAAGAAAAAGTTCAAAAGGTAAAATAAATGCTAATCCTAAGGAAATTAGAATTAATACTATATTTAATACTTCTATTTTTTTTGAAATATTCATGCTAAGTTTATAATTAGTTTACAAAAAAAAATCCCGATTTTCATCGGGATTCCTTTCAATAGTTTGAGAAATTAGGCTTTTTCAGCTACAATCTCATATGGTAATTCAACGACAACCTCACGGTGTAAACGAACGTTAGCGGTATATTTACCAGTACGCTTAACGATTCCACTTGTGATGAATTTTCTATCGATTGTTTGCCCTGCTTTTTCTAAAGCTTCTGCAATATCGATATTCGTGATTGATCCAAAAAGTTTTTCACCACCCGCTTTTGCGGAGATTTTTATTTCGATAGCTTTTAGAGTTTCAGCCAATGCTTTGGCATCGTTTACCACTTTTGCTTCTTTGTGTGCTTTTTGTTTTAAATTTTCAGCCAATACTTTTTTTGCAGAAGGCGTCGCTAAATGAGCATGTCCTTGTGGAATTAAAAAGTTACGACCATATCCAGCTTTTACAGCTACGATATCATCTTTGAAGCCTACGTTTTGTACGTCTTTCTTTAATATAATTTCCATAATTGCTTCTTTATTATTTTAGTAAATCGGCCACATATGGCATTAACGCTAAATGTCTTGCTCTTTTAACAGCAACAGACACTTTTCTTTGGTATTTCAATGAAGTTCCTGTCAAACGTCTTGGTAAAATTTTACCTTGTTCGTTTACAAATTTCAATAAAAAGTCTGCATCTTTATAATCAATATATTTGATTCCAGATTTTTTGAAACGACAATACTTTTTAGTTTTGTTGGTTTCAATGTTTAAAGGTGTAAGATATCTGATATCTCCATCTTTTTTTCCTGAAGCGGATTGTTGTAGAGTTGCCATAATGATTACGCTTTTGCTGCTTTTAATTTAGTTCTTCTTCTTTCTGCCCAAGAAATTGCGTGTTTGTCTAAACTTACAGTTAAGAAACGCATAATTCTCTCGTCACGTCTAAATTCAGTTTCAAAGGCAATAAGAACTTCTCCTGCTATTTTGAATTCGAACAAATGGTAAAAACCACTTTTCTTGTTTTGGATTTCGTAGGCCATCTTTTTCAAGCCCCAATCCTCTTTTGATATCATTTCTGCTCCTCT
>CALPUN020000104.1 GCA_943326765.2 Bifidobacterium breve
AAAAACGCTCAAAAAGCAAGTTGTACAGCAGTGGATCGATATTGGTTATTCCGAGACAATACGCCACAACGGAACCCGCTGCAGAACCCCGACCTGGGCCAACAGAAACACCCATCGCTCTTGCCGCGGCTATGAAATCTTGTACTATCAAGAAATAGCCGGGATAGCCCGAGTTTTGTATTGTCTCCAATTCAAAATCGATTCGCTCTTGAATTTCGGGGGAAATTTCTCCGTAACGTCTTTTGGATCCTTCGAATGTCAAGTGTTTTAAATAGGCATTTTCCCCGCGCTTACCCCCATCGAATTCGTCTTCTGGAATTAAGAAATCGGTTGGAATTTCAAATTTTGGAAGCAAAACTTCGCGCGCTAAATTGTATATTTCTACTTTGTCGACAATTTCGGACGTGGTGGCAATGGCTTCAGGCAAATCGGTAAAGAGTTTTTTCATTTCGTCGGCCGATTTGAAATAATACTCTTGGTTGGACAAGCCAAATCGATAACCGCGCCCGCGCCCTATAGGTGTGGTTTGCTTTTCACCATCGCGAACGCAAAGCAAAATATCGTGCGCATTGGCATCTTCTTTATGGATGTAAAAGGTATTGTTGGACGCGACTAATTTCACATCGTGTTTCCGCGCCAAAGCGACCAACCCTTCGTTAACGCGATTCTCGTCCTCTTGTTGGTGACGCATTAATTCGAGATACAAATCGGATCCAAATTCTTGCTTCCACCAAAGCAAGGCTTCTTCGGCTTGGTTTTCACCTAGATTGAGTAATTTGTTTGGGATTTCTCCATACAAATTTCCCGACAATACGATAAGGTCTTCTTTATACTGCTGTATAGTATTTTTGTCAATTCTAGGAACGTAATAAAATCCTTCGGTGTATGCAATAGAAGACATTTTGGCCAAATTGTGATAGCCTTTTTTATTCTTTGCCAAGAACACCACTTGATACCCATTGTCTTTTCGAGACTTATCTTTGAGATCCTCACAAACAAAAAACTCACAGCCGACAATAGGCTTTACAATAGTTTCAGTTGGTGTTTCCCCAGACTCTTCAGCGGTTTTGTTTTTGGATTCTGCCGTTTTGTTATGGTTTAGAATGTCTCGTACAAAGTGAAAAGCGCCCATTAAATTAGCGTGATCGGTGATGGCAACTGCGGGCATTTTTTGCTGCACCGTAGCTTTCACTAATGCGGCAACACTTATCGTAGATTGTAACACCGAAAACTGGGTGTGGTTGTGCAAATGCACAAAATCGGTGTCAATTAAAATTTGTTTGTTCTCCGAAAGTTCTTGTTTGGAAATCGGTGCTGCTTGTTTATCGCCTAATTGCTGCCGGATTTTTTCGGAAGCTTCTTTTAAATTGACATGTCGCAATCCGATCAGCGGAATGGTCTTTGGATTTTTCGTTTTAAATTCTTGAAAATACTCGGGAGCAACTTCTAATTGGTCTTTTGTGAAAACTTCCAGTCGAATTAATTCTAAAAAACATCGGGTCGTTGCCTCCACGTCGGCGGTGGCATTGTGCGCTTCCGAAAAAGGCACTTGAAATAAATATTCGTGCAATTCCGTTAGCGTCGGAAGTTTGAATCTCCCACCTCTTCCTCCTGGAAGCTTTAGTAAAGAAGCGGTTATTTCGGTACACGTATCCAAAACAGGCATAGTTCCCATCGAAGTTGCCATACCCAATCTATGAAATTCGCATCCCATTATATTGATATCAAAACCTAAATTTTGACCTACAATAAATTTGGTTTTGGCTAACGTTGCATTGAATTTTTCCAATACCTCGTCCATACTGATGCCTTCTGCTTGGGCCAATTCGGTAGAAATCCCGTGAATTCGTTCTGCATCATACGGAATATTGAAGCCTACGGGTTTGACCAAATAATCTTGATGTTCGATGAGTTTCCCCATAGCATCGTGCAACTGCCAAGCAATTTGTATGCAGCGTGGCCAATTGTCGGTGTCGGTAATTGGAGCGTCCCAACGTTTGGGTAAACCAGTAGTTTCGGTGTCGAATATTAAGTACATAGTAAAATTGAAGTGCTTGTCACGAGGTTGTGATTACAAAAAAATGAACTTCAAATTTAGACTATTTTAGAGAAGAAAATCGGGGAAGTTATCAACAAAAAACCATTTAAAAATTGAAAAAAATCAACTTTTAAATGGTTTATTATAAAGATTGTTTATAAATCTAAACTAGAATTGTGTTAACTAGTAACCACCACGGCTTCCACCGCCACGGCTATTGCCACCACCACCACCATAACCACCACGAGAGTCACCTCCACGGCTGTTATTGTTGAAGCTTCTTCTTTCGCCTTCTGGTTTTGGTTCCGATTTATTTACCACAATTGCACGACCTTGAACAGTAGCCCCATTCAATTCAGCAATAGCTTTTAAAGCTTCCTCGTCATTGGTCATTTCAACAAAACCAAATCCTTTACTTCTTCCAGTAAATTTATCGGTAATAATTTTTACAGAATCAACTGTACCATAAGCCTCGAAAGACTCTCTTAAATCTGCTTCCTCAATACTGAATGGAAGACTTCCAACAAAAATGTTCATATGTACTTTTTTAAAATATTACACAAATGTAGTTCTAATTTTGTTCTAAAACACTATGCACTAGTTAATTTATGATTTTATAGTAATAAAAAAACCATCCACAAGGGGATGGTTAAAGACCTATTGCTCTTTTTAGTATTATGGAGCTGTCACAACTGGAACTCTATAAAATACTCCTTTTTGCATATTTACTAGCGGAGCGGCTTCTGAAGCAGGATCTGTATTCACGGCATTGAAACGAAATGATCCTGAAATTCTAGTGCCATCGTATTCTCTAATGATAATTTCACCATCGGCATTTGGATTGGCGGTGTCATAGATATATTCGTTGCCGCTACTTCTTAAAAGGTAACTAGCTTTTTGATTGTTATAATTATTCGTGCCACCCAATCCAATTTTAATGAAGGTGTTCGGTTTGTTCGGGTCAACGATAGTAGTGGGAACTTTAAATTTCAAATCCATGCTTTCCGTTAAAGTAACCGCATTGATGGTCATTTTGTTATTCCCGAGATTGATACTCGCTTGCGCATTGGACCCTTCCCAGAAGAAATTGTCTTTTACCCCTTGGAAAATATCGTTGTTTTTAACACTGATGTTTTCACTACAGGAAATTAAGGTCAGCGCTATAATGACAATTGGAAGAATCTTTTTCATTTTTTAAGCTTTTAAAAAACAAAAATAGCTTTTTAAAACAAATTGAAGAACTAAAAAATAAAAAAATAAAACACCCCTATTAGAATTCTTCACATAAGTTATCCTGCTAATTTTCAAATTTAGTTTATTGATTAGTTTTTTTGGAATTAAATTGTATCTTTGCGCCCTTAATTAACCGAGGTCGTGTACCTCAAAATTTAATCATACGATTATGTCAGTAAAAATTAGATTACAAAGACATGGTAAAAAAGGGAAACCTTTTTACTGGGTTGTAGCGGCAGATGCTCGCTCAAAAAGAGACGGTAAATACTTAGAGAAAATCGGTACTTACAATCCAAACACCAATCCTGCAACTATCGATTTAAACTTAGATAGCGCAGTACAATGGTTGCACAATGGTGCTCAACCAACCGATACCGCAAGAGCCATCCTTTCTTACAAAGGAGCGTTGTTGAAACACCACCTTGATGGCGGAGTTCGTAAAGGTGCTTTAACTCAAGAACAAGCTGATGCTAAATTAGCCACTTGGTTAGATGCTAAATCTGGTAAAGTAGATGCTAAAAAAGACGGCTTGTCTAAAGTACAATCCGATGCTAAAGCGAAAGCCTTCAAAGCTGAACAAGCTGCTAATGCAAAACGTTTAGCTAATGCTGCACAAGCTGAAGTAGAAGCTGCACAAGAAGAAGTTGCTGAAGTAGAAGAAACTGTTGAAGAAGTAGTTGCTGAAACTCCTGCTGATGAAACTCCTGCTGATGAAACTCCTGAAGTTGTTGCTGATGAAGCTCCAGTTGCCGAAGTTGAAGAAGCTCCAGTTGCTGAAGTTGAAGAAACTCCTGCTGCAGAAGAAGCTCCTGAAGTTGTTGCTGATGAAGCTCCAGCTGCTGAAGAAGCAAATGAAGAGACGGAAGCATAATTAGTCAGCGATCATGCGTAAAGAAGATTGTTTCTATTTAGGCAAAATCGCAAAAAAATTTAGTTTCAAAGGGGAGCTGCTTATCTATTTAGATACCGACGAACCCGAGTTATATGAAAATATGGAATCAGTATTTGTTGAATTTAACAACAATCTGGTTCCATTTTTTATTGAAAACAGTTCCTTGCATAAAAATGACTTCCTTCGCGTACGTTTTGAAGATGTCTCCTCCGAAGAAGAAGCCGATCGCTTGCTGGGCTGCCCCATTTACCTGCCTTTAAAAATGTTGCCCAAACTTACCGGCAATAAATTCTACTTTCACGAAGTCATCGGCTTTGAAATTGAAGACCAACGCCTCGGTGTCTTTGGCAAAATCGTTGCCGTTAACGACAGCTCTGCCCAAACTTTATTTGAGGTTTTGAACGGCGACATAGAAATTCTCATCCCCATGATTGACCATTTCTTAGTCAAAATTGATCGCGAAAATAAAAAAGTCATCATGAACTTGCCTGAAGGTTTGGTAGAAATGTATTTATAATTGACAATGGATAAGTAACAATTGATACTTATTTTCAGAAGCCGGGAACCTGCTGTCCGCTTTATCTTTGTTCGTTCCTCACAAAGGATGCCGCTACCATCAGGGCTAAACATCCTCACTATAGTATCTTTTTTCATTATCAAGTATCCCTTAAGACGAGACAAATGTTCCAATTCAAACAATTCTCCATCCATCAAGACAAAACCGCTATGAAAATTGGCACCGACGGTGTATTGCTTGGCGCTTGGGCTCCAACCGCACACCACCCTTTCTCCATTCTTGACATCGGAACCGGAACCGGACTCATTGCCTTAATGCTCGCGCAGCGAACCGCCGCTGAGCAAATTGACGCGCTAGAAATTGACGAATCTGCTTACGAACAAGCCGTCGATAATTTTGAAAACTCGCCTTGGAACGACCGCTTGTTTTGTTTTCACGCCGGTTTAGACGAATTCATCGATGAACCCGAAGATGACCCGAGCGATAGCGAACTGGCGCAGCAGTACGATTTAATTGTTTCCAACCCTCCTTTCTATACCGAAGATTACAAAACCGAAAACGAACAACGCGATTTAGCCCGTTTTCAAGAGGCGTTGCCTTTTGAAGATTTAGTAGAAGCCGCCGATTTACTATTATCCGAAAACGGGATTTTTGCTCTAATCATACCTTACAAAGAAGAGCCTAAATTCATCGCATTGGCAAAAAAATTCGACTTATTTCCCCTCAAAATTACCCGAGTCAAAGGAACACCAACGACTGAAATCAAAAGAAGTTTGCTGGCATTCTCCCGATTCGAAACCCTTAACTTCCTAACAGACGAATTGGTCCTAGAAACGGCGCGTCACGACTACACCGCTGAATACATTACCCTCACGAAAGATTTCTATCTGAAAATGTAATCCTAGCCCTGATAGAAGTGAAAATCCTTTTTGTTTTAATTCAAAACAAAAAGATTGCAACGGATAGCAGGTTCTCGGCTCCTGGAAATTTACCTTCAAAGACGCATAGTGGCAAAGCATACCCATTCCAATTGTAACCCTTCTGCTTTTAGGTATATAAAGATTTGACTAAAAAAATAACAATTGTTCGACTTTTTCTCAAAAATGTTTCCTTAAATTTGCAAACGTTTTCGTAAACCAAATTAAAGACTATGCGACCCGATTTATTTCAAGCTCCCGATTATTATTTGTTGGATGATTTACTCACTGAAGAACATAAATTAATACGCGATGCCGCACGTGCGTGGGTGAAACGCGAAGTTTCTCCCATCATTGAAGACTATGCCCAACGTGCCGAATTCCCGAAACAAATCATCAAAGGTTTGGGCGAAATTGGCGGTTTCGGACCTTACATTCCTGAAGAATACGGCGGTGCTGGTTTAGACCAAATCTCTTACGGATTAATCATGCAAGAAATCGAACGCGGTGATTCTGGAGTCCGCTCTACCTCGTCGGTGCAATCCTCCTTAGTGATGTATCCCATTTGGAAATTCGGATCTGAAGAACAACGCAAAAAATATTTACCCAAATTAGCCACCGGAGAATTCATGGGCTGTTTTGGATTGACCGAACCTGATTTCGGTTCGAATCCAAGCGGCATGGTAACCAACTTTAAAGACATGGGCGACCACTATTTATTGAATGGTGCTAAAATGTGGATTTCGAATGCTCCATTCGCAGACATTGCAGTGGTTTGGGCAAAAAATGAAGAAGGCAGAATTCACGGACTCATCGTAGAACGCGGTATGGAAGGGTTTTCTACTCCAGAAACGCACAACAAATGGTCGCTTCGCGCTTCGGCAACGGGCGAATTGGTGTTCAATAACGTGAAAGTTCCAAAAGAAAACTTGATGCCTGGGAAATCAGGATTGGGTGCTCCGATGCAATGTTTGGATTCAGCGCGTTACGGAATCGCTTGGGGCGCTATTGGCGCTGCAATGGATTGCTATGACACGGCCTTGCGTTATGCGAAAGAACGAATACAATTTGACAAACCGATTGCTTCCTTCCAATTGCAACAAAAGAAATTGGCCGAGATGATTACCGAAATTACCAAAGCACAATTGCTAACTTGGCGTTTGGGCGTTTTGAGAAATGAAGGCAAAGCGACTACAGCGCAAATCTCGATGGCAAAAAGAAATAATGTCGACATGGCGATTCATATTGCCAGAGAAGCCCGTCAAATTTTAGGTGGCATGGGAATCACCGGAGAATACTCGATCATGCGGCACAGCATGAATTTAGAAAGTGTGATTACCTATGAAGGAACGCACGATATTCACTTGTTAATTACTGGAGCCGATATTACGGGAATTCCAGCCTTCAAATAGCGGTCAACAACTATTAAAGTATTTGTAAAATCGATTAAAAAGCTTCTTGGAAACAGGAAGCTTTTTTACATTTACAAAAATTTACGCTATGACTATTGAAAGCATCAATAACAGCATTCATCCTCAAAAAGAACTGTTGTTGCAACATCCCTTATATCAGAAAGTTCAAAACCTTGACGACTTACATGCCTTTTTAGAGAATCATGTGTATGCCGTTTGGGATTTTATGTCACTCTTGAAAGCATTACAATCGCAATTGACTTGCACAACAACACCATGGTTCGCCACTCCTAATTCAGAAATCCGTTATTTGATTAATGAAATTGTGGTTGCCGAAGAAAGCGATTTGACTCTAGACGGAAAACGTCAAAGCCATTTTGAAATGTATTTGGATGCCATGAAAGCCTGCGGGGCGGATACTGCCGAAATCGAGCAATTTATAACCAACGTGTTCTCGCTACAAAACATCTTCGTAGCCATCAAACAAAGTCATTTGCATCCGAATGTGAAAGCCTTTTTGGATTTTACCTTCCGTACCATCGAAGAAGGGAAAGCGCACAAGATTGCCGCGGCTTTTACTTTTGGAAGAGAAGATTTGATTCCGAGTATGTTCACCGAAATCTTGAGAAACTTCCAACAAAACTTTCCAGACACGGATCTATCGCAACTAATTTATTATTTCGAAAGACATATTGAACTCGATGCTGATGAACACGGACCTATGGCCATGCAAATGATTGCGGTGCTTTGCGGAAATGACGCCACAAAATGGAAAGAAGTTGAAGAAACTTCGGTCTTAGCATTAGAAAAACGCATCGGACTTTGGGATGCCATCGAAGAAAAAATCGCTATGAAACTCGAAACGGTCTAAAACCAATACTAGTCGAGATTCGTACCTTAATGAACATTGTATTTTGAAATTCTTATCAAAACTTGGACTAATCTTTTTCTCGTTGCTGCTCGTTTGGAGTTGTGACGGTGCTCTTAGCGATTATCGGCCACCAACTAGTCCTCAAGCTACCGTGCCGCCTAGTCCTAAAACGTACCGCTATTTGGCTTTGGGCGACAGTTATACGATTGGTCAAAGTGTTTGTACTACTTGCCGGTTCCCAGCGCAATTGAAAACACAATTGAAAATTGAACTCCCAAAAGATAGTATTGCACTTTCCATTATAGCGCAAACGGGTTGGACAACCACCAATTTAATTTCGGCAATCAACACTCAGAATCCTGAGGCCAATCAAGATTTAGTGACGCTTTTAATTGGCGTCAATAACCAATACCAGCACAAACCCTTTTCGGTTTACGAACAAGAATTTCCTGCTATAGTAAACCGGGCAATTGCTTTAGCTAAAGGCGA
>CALPUN020000105.1 GCA_943326765.2 Bifidobacterium breve
CCCACTGTACTTGTAGAGGGTGTAATCGATCCAGTCACAGGATCTATCGTTAATCCCGCTGGCAAGGAAGAATAAGTTCCGCCAGCCGTTAATAAATTATTAGTGATCGGTTGGGGGGTGGTTATATTATTACAATACGGATTGGAAGGGTAGGAAATCGTGCCCGAGGGAGATGCAATAACATTCAAAGAAAAAGATTTCACACTGACACATCCTGTCAACAACTCTTCAATTCGAACCCATATTGTAGTAGCGCTTGTAGGCACAGTATAAACACTTAAATCGGCATCAGGGATAACTCCTGTTGGCACACCATTATAAGGCTCATTATTTGCATTGGTATTGTAATAAGTAATACCATAATCCGTTGGACTCAAAGACCCTAAAATAGTAACGGTTTGGTCAATATTAAAATCATAAGGCGGCGGTAATAAAGTACACAAATTTACATTTGACGGCAGTGTTATAGGAATTTCTGGACGGTAGGTAATCGTAATATCATCCGAAGCTAACAAACAACCATTGGGCGTATATTCTTTTATACTATAAATTCCAGAGGTAGTTACAATCAAATCTGGCCCAATTGCTCCCGGAATTAAAAAACCATCCTTGTACCATTCTACCAAATTAGAACCAATCGTAAGTCCCGAATAAAGTGTCACGGTCTCTCCAAAACAAACATTCGTATTGTTATTCAATCCTACATTGTCCAAAATTTCTAAAGGCGGAATGGTGAAGTTTTTTAAGAATACAGCAGAATCCAATAAATTATCGGACACATTCCCAATTGCTAATTTAATATGATAGGGTTGCCCACATTGAAGTGCTGAAGTAGCTCTAATAACTCGAGTAAAACCATCATATTGAACCGTGGGTCCTGTTGAATTATTAGGATTCAATCCAATAGTAGAATTGTTAAAATAATACGCACAATTCTGACATGGACCATTATTATTCAATCCGTTATTTACCGTGTTAATGGATATTTGCGTATTCGTAGAAGGAACCAAAGCAATGTTTTTTGCATTTCCAGTATACGGACCCGTAATCCCCGGGCCACTTAAGAAAAACCCAAAAGAATCGTTGATAGAATTCACATAATCCGGATATTCTTCCGAGGCAAAAACGAAGTCAAAATTCAATTCCAATCCCGTAGCCACAAAATCAAACTCTAAAATTGCTGAATTAAAAATGGTGTTCCCCGACAAAAGAGCTAAATCAGGATCTGATCCAAATGCAGAGGCCGACACTATACTGCCACAACCTAGTGATGAACAATTATTCGGACCCAAAGCAAATTGCGCTTTTCCCGTAGCCAAAATTAATCCAGCCGCTATTCCTAAATTAGAGCCATTAAAATTGGTGGTAAAGGAACCGGCTTGATCTCGAACGACTGAAGCTCCTGCTAATGATCCATTAAACTTAATATTGGTTGGGTTCACTCCCGCTCCTACCAATACGTTTTGAACCAATTCGGCCGGAGTTTGTACCGTGTTATTCACCGTTAATTGGGCGCTTACGACACCACTAAACAACAACAAAAACAGGATCAAATTTCGTTTCATCAAAACCAAAATAATTATTAAATGTTAAATAAATACTTATTTGGCCAAATATAAATAAACGCCACGCATTACTTTCCTAAATTTGCAAAAAATATAACTACCATGACTAAAATTACTATTAAAGAAACACAAAACCCTACCATATTAAAATTTGAATTTCCCGATTTTATAACGCAAAACGAAAGCTTCGAATTTAAAAACATTGACGACGCCAAAAATTCACCGCTAGCCCAACAATTGTTTTACTTGCCTTTTGTAAAGTCAGTGTATATTTCCGGAAATTTCATCGCCATCGAACGGTACAATATTGTAACCTGGGACGATGTTAAAGAGGATGTTGCCGAACAAATTGAAAGCTTCGTCGCTCAAGGAGGAATCATCCTCAAAGCCGATGAAACCAAGTCGCAAAAACAACCCATTACCGTATACGGCGAAACAACACCCAACCCAGCAACTCTAAAATTTGTCATCAATAAAATGGTAACCAAAACGGCTATCGAATTCAAAAATATTGACGAAACCAAACCCTCACCTCTAGCCAAAGAATTGTTCAATTTTCCTTACGTGAAGGAAGTTTTTATCGACGAGAATTACATTTCCGTAAGCAAATACGAAAGCTACGACTGGAACGAAATCACGCTAGAAATCCGCTCGTTCATTAAAGGTTTTATTGAAAATGGGGGTTCCGTTCTAGATGAATCGCTCATTGTAGCCAACCCAAAAATCGAAAAACAAAAAATAGAGAACTTTGATACGCTAGATACTACGTCGCAACAAATCATCAACATTCTCGAAGAATACGTGAAACCCGCCGTGGCTGCCGATGGTGGCAACATCCTTTTTGACTCGTATGACGAAAAAGAAAAACGCGTGAAAGTAATCCTTCAAGGCGCTTGCAATGGTTGCCCATCATCTACTTTTACCCTGAAGAGCGGTATCGAAAACATGCTCAAAGACATGCTAAACGACGAAGACATCAAGGTTGAAGCCCTAAACGCCTAAACAAAAATCAAAAAATGGTACCTTTAAGCGCTTCTATTGGGGAGCGCTTTTTTTTGAAGCTATTTCCCGCTTTCCACTAAATCTTTTGCGCCGAACACCGGCACAAAAGGATATCGTTACAATCTGGGCTAGGCATTTAACTAATTACAACTTTGCGATTAAAAATACCATGAACGAACTCTCCAAAGAAACCAGCCCCTACTTGCTGCAACATGCCCAAAATCCGGTGCACTGGAAAGCCTGGAATACAACCACTTTATCCGAAGCCAAAACCAGCAACAAACTCATCATTATAAGCATTGGCTATTCGGCCTGCCATTGGTGCCACGTCATGGAACACGAAAGTTTCGAAGACCAAGAAGTAGCCCAAACCATGAATACCAATTTCAATAGCATCAAAGTGGATCGTGAAGAACGCCCCGATGTCGATGCGGTCTACATGAAAGCCATTCAAATCATGACCGGTCGCGGCGGCTGGCCTTTAAACATCGTAACCCTTCCCGACGGACGACCCATCTGGGGTGGCACCTATTTCCGAAAAAGCGAATGGATTAATTCTTTAGAGCAACTCCAAACCCTTTACCGCGAACAACCTGAAAAAATGATCGAGTATGCCGAGAAATTAGAATTGGGTATGGCTAGTTTGCAACCCATTCCCGCTCCAAAAACAACAACAGATCCTTCTCAAGAACTGCTGAAACCACTAATCGAAAAATGGAAAAAAAGTTTCGATTGGGAATTTGGTGGCATGGCCAGAGCCCCTAAATTCATGATGCCTAATAATTATGCTTTTCTGATGCGGTACGGCTTTCAAAAAAAAGATCAAGAATTACTAGATTTTGTCGACATCACACTAACCAAAATGGCTTACGGTGGTCTTTTTGATACTGTTGACGGCGGCTTTTCGCGCTATTCAGTTGATATGAAATGGCACGTGCCCCACTTCGAAAAAATGGCCTACGACAACGGACAATTGCTAACTCTTTATGCCGACGCCTATAAAAGAACTCAAAATCCACTTTACAAAGCAGTTGTCAAAAAAACCATACAGTTTGCTTCTCGTGAATGGCTAACAGAAGAAGGTGCTTTCTACAGTGCACTCGATGCTGACAGTTTAAACACAGAACAACACTTAGAAGAAGGAGCGTTTTACGTGTGGACAAAACCCGAATTGCAACTCCTACTCCAAGATGATTTTGAAATTTTTAGTTCCGTTTATAATATCAATGCATTCGGACATTGGGAAAACGGGAATTATGTTCTCATTCAAAACCAAGCTTTAGCAATCATCGCTTCTGAATATAAAATAGACCTAACTACGTTAGAATCCAAAAAGAAAACTTGGGAGAAACTACTGTTTCAAACACGTGAGAAAAGAAGCAAACCGCGTCTCGATGACAAATGCTTAACTTCTTGGAACGCCATTATGCTTCAAGGATATGTGGCTGCCTACAAAGCACTTTCCGAGGATTCCTATTTGCATGTTGCGATTAAAAATGCAACGTTCATCGTTGAAAAATTATGGTCCCCCGACGGCAATTTATGGCACAGTTACAAGAATAACAAAAGTAGTATCAACGGGTTTCTAGAAGATTATGCCTGCGTGATTGCTGCTTTTATTTCTTTATATGAAGTGACTTTCGATGAGAAATGGTTACAGCATTCGAAGCAGTTAACGGATTATGTATTGGACCATTTTTACGATGAAAACCAAACGTTCTTCGCCTTTAAATCTGATTTAGATGAAGCCTTAATTGCACCACACTATGAAACGGAAGACAACGTAATTCCTGCTTCCAATTCGATTATGGCACACAACTTATTCCAACTGAGTGTGTATTACCAGCAATCGCATTATGAAAAAATCGCCAAGACAATGGTTTTTGCTATCGTCCCTTTGGTTGACTACCCGTCTGCCTTTTCCAATTGGTTGGATCTTTTTTTTAGTTTTTCAGAACAAAACAAAGAACTAGCAATTTGTGGAGCAACGGCAAAATTGGAGGCGACTAAATTTCACTCTTACTACCTGCCAAACGTGCTAATTGCAGGAACTTCAACTGCCTCATCATTGCCTTTTCTAGCCCATCGCTATTTGGAAGGAGAAACGCTTTTATATCTGTGTCAAAACAAAACCTGCGATCTTCCAAGACATTCATTTAAAGAAGTTTACGAAGATTTGAAATGAGACCTTAAACCGGGAGCTATTTATTGTAACTTTGAAAGTGAACCAACGAATTCAAACAACATGGGACTAGAAACATTTTTTAAAAATTTATTTAGCTCCGCCAAAGAATCAACTGACAGCCTAGCTGATAAAGCTGAAGCTTTTGTAGAGGAAACGATGGCGAAAGCCAAAGAAACAGCAGCGCCGCTTATAGAAAAGGTCGAGCAATACGCTGAAATCGCTAAAGAGAAAACCAGTGAAACGGTCAATGAAGTTGTAGAAACAGTAAAAGAAAAAGCAGTACCAATAGTTGCTAAAGCAAAAGAATTAGCGGAAGAAGCCAAAGAGAAAATTTCAGAAACCGTTGCAACGACAAAAGAAAAAGTTACTGCCTTTGTAAATGAAGGTTCAACAGCTGCTCCTGTGCCAGTTGAAAAAACCGCAAACAGAATCGAAGAAGATGCCGATTAAATTTTAAAAAAACGTATTTTTGTTGAAAATATAACCTTCTCTCTTTGGGAAGGTTTTTTTAATTAAAAAAATGGAATTACTTATAAACACGACCTTCATTGATCAATACCTTGCCACTTTCACCAAAGTACTTATTGACTATTTCCCAAAATTAATTGCCGCGCTTTTACTTTTAATTGTTGGGATTTGGAGTATCCGTTTCATCAACACCGTGTCGCGAAAAATTATGGTGAAAAAGGATATCGAACCCACATTGATCGAGTTCTTATCAGATATTATTTTTTGGGGATTGCGTATAGTACTGTTCATCGCCGTTATTTCTAAATTGGGTATCGAATCGTCATCATTCGTTGCTGTTTTAGGTGCTGCCGGCTTGGCGGTTGGTTTGTCATTACAAGGTTCGTTATCGAATTTTGCGGGTGGAATGCTCATTATTCTTTTCAAACCTTTTAAACTGGGAGACACTATTGAAGCTCAAGGAGTTTCAGGGACTGTTATAGACATTCATATCTTTGTTACGCAGTTATTAACCTCAAACAATCAAGTCATTTTTGTTCCGAATGGTGCTTTATCTAACGGAACGATTATCAACTATTCCCAACAAAAAACAAGACGAACCGATTTGACCATTGGAGTTTCATATGAAACCAACATCAAAGAAGTGAGAACCGTCATTCAATCGGTATTAGATACCAATCCGAAAATTTTAAAAACGCCGCCGCCGTCAATTGCTATCAAAGAATTAACCGATTCGGGGATAAAAATTGCCATTTGCGCTTGGACTAAAAATGAAGATTTTGGAGATGTCTCTTCTGATCTATTAGAAAAAAGCATGGAAGC
Organism: Bifidobacterium breve; assembly: GCA_943326765.2. Taxonomy (GTDB): domain Bacteria; phylum Bacteroidota; class Bacteroidia; order Flavobacteriales; family Flavobacteriaceae; genus Flavobacterium. The sequence goes on from CALPUN020000105.1 coordinate 6,043, forward strand.
TTTGACCAACTCTGGGATAGCTTACCAGCCTTGTGTTAAAGAAATTTCAAAGTAATCTTATTGTTTAATAACTAAATTACTACATTTATTTGATTGAATTAAAATGTAAACGCCATGAAAACAATTAGACCTTTAACTCTTTTTATTTTACTTTTTTGTCTAACTGCTTTTGCTCAAGATAAAACTACAACTGCAAAAGTCACCGGATCATACTATTCCAATCCGAAAATAAAATACGACAAACCTCAAGGGTCACCTTATGCGCAACCCCTATTTGCTTCTGCAAAAATCACTGATGTCCCTCAAAAATACTATATGCGTTACAACGTTTATGCAGATGAATTTGAATTTATCACACCAAAGAACGATACTTTGATCTTGGATAAAATTGACGCTTTTAATTCTATTACCTTTACAGCTAACAATAAAAACTACAACCTACTTAGCTACACAGATCCCAAAGGCAAATTTATAAATGGTTATTTAATTAAAGTATACGCAAAAAATAACGTTACCCTTTATGAAAAAGAAACTGTAATTTTTTATGAGCAGAAAATTGCCAAAACTACCATGGAAAGAAACATGCCTGCACGGTTTGCTAAAAATGACAACACCTATTATATAGAAGTAAAAAGCGGAACCATCGTTGAATTTCCAGACTCCAAAAAACGACTATTAAAATTATTGCCCGAACACAAAGAGGCATTAGAGACCTTTCTGAAAGAAAATAAAGTTTCTTTTGATGACCCTAGCGATCGAATTAAGATTGTTGCTTTTTTGGCAACACTATAATGGCTTTTTTTTAGACGTTGTCACCAAGAAGTCTTTCAAATAAAACGGCTCAAAATAAGCGACATTTTCAAAATTCTCTTGAAGGTATTTCTCAAAACTCAACGAACTCATCTCCTTCGCTGAAGGAAAGACAATATCATCCTTAAAGTTAAAATTATCTTTGGTTAACACGGTTTGGCATTTTTCAGCGCAATCCCCAACAAAATAAACCATTTCTTTAAGGTCTTGGAACGAATCTTCAGTAATAATTTCCGCTTCAATTGCTCTTATTTTTTTATGGTTCGAGTCAAACACAGCGCTGTAGACTTCCATTCGCCTGGCATCAATCATAGGGACAATGACACCATCAGCAACAGACAACTGTTTTGCTAAAACTGCTAAGGTATCCACTGAAATTAAAGGAATAGTCAAAGCAAAACACAACCCTTTCGCGGCAGAAACTCCTATTCGCAAACCAGTATAGGAACCCGGTCCTTGACTTACAGCAATAGCGCTTAATTCCTTGTAGTTAATATTTGATTTTAGTAGGACTTCCTCAATAAAGGCATGCAGTTTTTCAGCATGAGAATAACCCAAATTAGAAACTTCTTTACAAATTATAGTTTTTCCATCTTTTGCAATAGCGACGGAACAGTTTTTAGTTGCCGTTTCAATATTCAGAATATAGGCCATTACTTTTTGATAGCTTTACTTTTTTCTCCAGAAACAATTACTTTATCTCCCGAATTTAAATCTTTAGTAACCGTTGTGTAGGGGCCGACAATAACCACATCCCCTTTAGCCAATCCTTCTAAGACTTCAATATTCGTATCATCTTGAATCCCAGTTTTTATAATTTTGATCTTCGATTTGTTGCCAACCTTAACAAAAACACATTCGTATTTTTTATCACTTTTAGGTTTTACTTTATTTTCTGCCGTTGGATCCTCTACTTCTATTTTCTTCACTGGTGTCGTATCGGCTTTCACAACTACCGCACTAATTGGAACACCTAAAACCTTTTCTTTTCTAGTAGTGATAATGTCAACCGTTGCTGTCATTCCTGGCCGAAATGGCGAATAGCTGCTTGGTTTTCCTGCTACCAAATCTTGATAGGATTCTTTTAAAATTCTAACCTTGACTTTAAAGTTGGTCACCTGATCTGCCGTTTGTGTTGTGCTGGCGGAATTAGAAATACTAGTCACAATCCCTTTAAACTGTTTTTTTAAATAAGCATCCACTTCTACTTTGGCTGAATCACCCACATTTATTTTCACGATGTCGTTTTCATTAACATCGACTTCAACTTCCATATTGTTCAAATTAGCCACACGCAATATTTCCGTTCCGGTCATTTGTTGGGTTCCTAAAACACGTTCTCCCAATTCGACATTCAACATCGAAATCGTTCCGTCTGCCGGGGCATAAATCGTTGTTCTTCCTAAGTTGTCTTTGGCTTCATTTACGGTTGCGGAGGCACTTTGAACGTTATAATATGCTGATTGCTTGGCCGATTTGGCACCTTCGAAACTGGCTAC
>CALPUN020000106.1 GCA_943326765.2 Bifidobacterium breve
AAGCGCAAGAAGCCTATCGCATTCGCAACAACCGATTTGTGCAAGGCTTAGAAAAAACGACCGATTTACTACAATCGGAAACCCTTCAATTTCAAAAAGAACTAGAGCTTTTGCAAGCCGTTTTTGAATACAACACTACGAAAGACTACTTACAATTTTTAACCCAATAACAATGAAAAAAATACATACTTCTTTACTCGCATTTTCCTTAATTGTCTTGGTTTCTTGCGGAAAAGACGCCAAAGAAATCCCAACAGATACAAAGGCAATTCCGGTAACGGTGAGCGGCATAACAGCTAACAACACTAATTCTTTTGTAACAGCCAGCGGGAAAATCGAAGCCGAAAACAGCGCGAATGTCAGCACGCGAATGATGGGTTATGTAACAAAAGTGCAGGTAAAAGTAGGACAAAAAGTAAGTGCTGGGCAATTACTTGTCAGCATTAACAACACCGATTTACAAGCCAAGAAAGCACAAATCGACGCTTCTATTTTGCAAGCTACAGCGGTGTTTAACAATGCTAAAAAAGACTACGAGCGTTTTACCGCATTATTTCATCAACAAAGTGCTTCGCAAAAAGAATTAGATGATATGACCTCGCGCTACGAAATGGCAAAAGCCGGATTAGAAGGTGCCAAACAAATGCGTAATGAAGTGCTGGCGCAATTCAGTTACTCGAATATTACAGCTCCATTTGCCGGAGAAGTGACGAATACTTTTGTAAAAGAAGGCGATATGGCGAATCCGGGAATGCCGCTCGTTAGTGTGGAAGGCGCATCGCATTTGCAGGTAACGGCAATGGTTTCAGAAAGTGATATTACTTCCATTAAAAGTGGCATGACAGCGAAAGTTTTAGTAAAATCAAGTAATGAATCCTTGATAGGAACGGTGAGTGAAGTGAGTTTGTCTGCTAAAAATACGGGCGGACAATATTTGGTGAAAATCAATTTGGAAAAAACCGATGCTAAAGTATTGTCGGGCATGTTTGTCAATGTGCAATTTCCGGTAGCCAATAAAACAAAAGCTTCAGAATCCGATACCGTTTTAGTTCCAGAAAGTGCTTTAGTTCACCAAGGACAACTCACTGGTATTTATACGATAGGAAATAAAAATGTTGCTATTTTACGTTGGTTACGCATTGGAAAAACTTTTGGCAATCAAGTGGAAGTTTTATCGGGATTGGCGGCTAATGAATCGTATATTCTTTCGGCGGATGGCAAATTGTATAATGGTGCAAAAGTAAGTATTCAGTAAGAACGCAATTTGAAAATCAAGGTTGCGTGAGGGATAGAGGCGGCATCCTTTTGTGAAGCAAAAGATAGAGCCGAAAGCCCGACCCGTAGGGGCACGCCTATAAAAAAATAAAAATTATGCAAGAAGGTATCTCAGGTAAAATTGCCCATTTTTTCATTAACTCAAAACTCACCATTTTATTGATGGTGGCGCTGATGATTATTGGAATCTATAGTTCATTTTTGATTCCACGGGAGGAAGAACCGCAAATCAATGTGCCCATGGCCGATGTGATGGTGGGCTATCCTGGTGCGAGTCCGACCGAAGTAGAAAGTCGCGTGATCAAACCGCTAGAAAAAGTGCTCTCGAATATTAAAGGTGTCGAGCACGTGCACAGCATGGCGATGAACGGTCAGGCGATGTTGATTGTGCAGTTTTACGTGGGACAAGATGTGGAGCGTTCTTATGTGAAGTTGTACGACGAGTTGGCCAAGCACGAAAACATGTTCCCGACGGGCGTTTACAAACCGATGGTCAAAACGCGCTCGATTGATGATGTACCGATGTTGGGAGTGACTTTGTGGAGTGAGAAACAAGATGATTTTCAGTTGCGGCAAATTGCGGAAGAAGTCACTTCGGAGATTGAAAAAGTAAAAGATGTGGCGATCACCCGAGAAATTGGCGGCAGAAATCGCGAGGTGAAAGTGGTTTTAGATAAAGATAACATGGCCGAGAACGGCGTGGAGGCGTTGGGCATTATGCAGATGATTCAAGCCAATAATAGCAGTTCACAATCGGGGAGTTTTGTCAATAAGGATCGAGAATATTTAGTAACGACCGGGCAATTTTTGAAAACTTCGGAAGATGTTGAGAATTTGGTAGTGGGTGTGAATGCGAATTTACCGGTGTATTTAAAGCAAGTCGCTAAAGTGGAAGATGGCCCTTCGACACCTAGAAGTTACGTATCGTTTGGGTATGGCAAAGCGAATGAAAAATTCAAAACGGATTCATCAGAATATCCGGCGGTGACAATTTCTATTGGCAAAGTGAAAGGGGCTGATGCGATGAAAATTTCGGAAAAGATTTTAGAGCGTGTCGAACATTTGAAGAAAACGTTGATTCCGAGTGACGTTCATGTAGAAGTTTCTAGAAATTACGGTGAAACGGCTTCGGATAAAGTGGGCGAATTACTACTGCATTTGGGCATTGCAATTCTAGCCGTTACATTTTTAGTGATGTTAGCCATGGGCTGGCGTGGCGGATTGGTAGTGTTTTTCTCCGTACCGTTGACCTTTGCTTTGACGTTGTTTGCGTATTATTTATTAGGCTATACTTTGAATAGAATTACCCTTTTTGCTTTAGTATTTGTAGTAGGAATTGTAGTCGATGACAGTATTATCATTGCCGAGAACATGCACCGGCATTTTAAAATGAAGCGATTGCCTTTTAAACAAGCGGCAATTTATGCGATTAATGAAGTGGGGAATCCTACGATTCTTGCGACGTTCACGGTAATTGCAGCAATATTACCAATGGCTTTTGTATCGGGTATGATGGGTCCGTATATGAGTCCGATGCCTATTGGCGCTTCGATTGCGATGTTGCTTTCTTTGTTTGTAGCTTTGACGGTGACGCCGTATTTAGGCTATCATTTATTGCAAGAAAAAGACACGCAAAAACACCAAGAAGCACACGGTTTGGAAACCAGTTGGGTGTATAAAATTTACAACAAATTGGAACGCCCTTTATTAGAAAGTAGTGCCAAAAGGCGCCTATTGGTGGGCATGACCGTTTTGCTATTGATTGGTTCGGTAGCCATGTTCTTTACCAAATCGGTAATTGTGAAAATGCTGCCTTTTGACAACAAGAATGAGTTTCAAATCGTGATTGACATGCCCGAAGGTACCACGCTAGAAAGAACGGCGGCGGTAACTCAGGAAATTGCGCAATATCTTTCGACCGTTCCCGAAGTAGTGAATTATCAAAATTATATTGGCACGGCTGCTCCTATTACGTTCAACGGATTGGTGCGTCATTACGATTTGCGTGCCGGTAGTAATATGGCCGATATTCAAGTGAATTTGCTTCACAAAGACGAGCGCAACATGCAAAGTCATGGCATTGCCAAAGAAGTGCGGCCTGAAATCCTAAAGATTGCAAAGAAATATGGCGCCAATATCAAAGTGATTGAAGTTCCACCCGGACCGCCCGTATTATCTACTTTAGTGGCGGAGATTTACGGTCCGAAGTATAGCGATCAAATCAAAGTGGCGCATCAAATGAAAGGCATTTTAGAAACCACTGCTGATATCGTGGATGTTGATTGGATGGTGGAAGATCATCAAACGGAATACCGACTTGAAGTTGATAAAGAAAAAGCGATGCTCAATGGCATTGCGCCGCAACAAGTCGTTGGAAATTTGACTTATTTATTGAAGGAATATCCGGTTTCGAACTTGTATGATGAAAACTCGAATGACAATATTGGGATTGTTTTATCGCTAGATGATAAAGACAAAACATCGTTGCAAGACATTGAAAACCTAAAAATAAAAAGCAGTAAAGGAACAATGATTCCGGTCAGTGATTTGGTAAAAGTAAAAACAGACACCTTACAAAAAACCATTTACCGCAAAGACCAAAAGCGCGTCGTTTATGTAACGGCAGACATGGCTGGAGCCTTGGAAAGTCCAGTTTATGCTATTTTGGGAATGAATGAAAAGCTCCAAAAAATGAAATTGCCCAAAGGGTATCAAGTGAACGAATTGTACATGGAGCAACCTACCGACGAAAGTGATTTTACAGTGAAATGGGATGGCGAATGGCAAATTACGTTAGAAGTATTCCGCGATTTAGGTGTGGCGTTTATGGTGGTGATTGTCATCATTTATATGTTGATTGTGGGGTGGTTTCAAAACTTCAAAACGCCTATGGTCATGATGATGGCGATACCATTATCGTTAATCGGAATTGTATTTGGGCACTGGTTGCTAGGCGCTTTTTTTACCGCAACTTCTTTTATTGGAATGATCGCTTTGGCGGGGGTGATGGTCAGGAATTCTGTTTTACTGATCGATTTCATAGAAATTCGGCTCAACGACGGCGTGCCTTTGAAACAGGCTATTATTGAAGCGGGAGCAGTTAGAACTACGCCTATTTTATTGACTACTGGAGCCGTTGTTATTGGGGCTTCCATTATCTTATTTGATCCTATCTTTCAAGGATTGGCCATCTCGTTAGTTTTTGGAGCTATTGTTTCAACGATACTAACTTTATTAGTGGTGCCCATAATTTATTATGTAACGGAAAGAAAAAAATGGGAAAAATAATGTTCCACTTTCAAATCTAAAAAAATGAAATTACTAATCCTTACTTCCATAGTTGCTTTTGAAAAAGACATCAAAAAGATGCTACAAAAAGCGAATGTAACCACCTACTCGTTCAAAAAAGTAACCGGTTACAGAGACATTTCCGAAGAAGCAATCGAAAACAACTGGTTTGCATCGGAACTAAATGAAACCGAATCGATTCTCTTTTATGCGTTTGTCAAAAAAGAAAATGTGGATTCCCTTTTCCTTTTGGTAAACGAATTCAATGCGGCACAAGAATCCTTATCTCATATTCATGTAGCAGTGCTCAATATCGAAAAATCGAACACTCCATAAAGTATAACCATCTAAAAAATTCAAAAAATGATCAACCGAATCATACGAGCTATCGCAGGAAGTTTCATATTAATCAGTCTTTTGCTTTCCATTTATGGGAATCCGAATTGGCTTTGGTTCACTGCTTTTGTTGGAGCCAATCTCTTGCAATCGGCATTCACTAAATGGTGTTTGATGGAAGACCTCTTAAAGAAATTAGGGGTAAAAGACTAAAAATACCTATTTTTGCTTCAAATACTTTACTATGAAAATAGAACAAATCTATACGGGATGCATCGCTCAAGCCGCTTATTATTTAGAAAGCAATGGCGAAGCAGCTATTTTTGATCCCTTGCGAGAAGTACAACCCTATTTGGATCGAGCAGTAAAAGATAACGCTAAAATTAAATACATATTTGAGACGCATTTCCACGCCGATTTTGTTTCGGGACATTTGGATTTAGCCAAAAAATCGGGTGGTAAAATTGTTTACGGACCTACAGCAAAGCCTGAATTTGAAGCATTAATAGCTACTGACAATCAGGAGTTTAAAGTTGGAGATTATACTGTCAAAGCCATTCACACTCCCGGGCATACTTTAGAAAGCACTTGCTATTTATTAACTGATGAAAATGGGAAGCAACACGGCATCATTACCGGAGACACTTTATTTATTGGTGATGTTGGCCGACCTGATTTGGCGCAAGCCTTGGTAGGCGATTTAACTCAGGAAAAATTAGCCTCTTATTTATTTGATTCGTTACGCAATAAAATCATGCCCTTGACTGACGAGTTGATTGTTTATCCAAGTCACGGTGCTGGAAGTGCTTGTGGAAAAAACATGAGCAAAGAAACCACCGATACGTTAGGGAATCAGAAAAAAACAAATTACGCTTTACGGGCCGATATGACTCGTGAAGAATTCACCAAAGAATTACTAGACGGATTGGGATTACCTCCTGCCTATTTTCCACAAAACGTCATGCTGAACATTCAAGGGTATGAAAGTTTGGATGCAGTAATGGAAAAATCCTTTAGAGGGTTATCTCCAAAGGAATTTGAAACATTAGCCAATCAATCGGAAGCAGTTGTTTTAGATGTTCGTCACGAAGATGATTTTGTTAAAAGTCATATCCCTAATGCTATTTTTATTGGAATCCAAGGAAATTTTGCGCCATGGGTGGGTGCCTTAATTGGCGATGTGAAGCAACGTTTGCTATTAGTAACGCCTGAAGGTCGGGAACAAGAGACTATCACACGCCTTTCTAGAGTGGGCTTTGATCATGTTTTAGGTTATTTAGAAGGCGGAATGGCGGCTTGGGAAAGAGCTGGTTTTGAAACCGATGTTATCGCTTCCATTTCACCAGAACAATTTGCAAAAGAATTGTCTAAGGAAAGTGTGGTGGTTGATGCGCGAAAACCTAGTGAATTTCAAGCCGAACATGTTGCGAATGCTCTAAACATTCCTTTAGATACTTTGAATTCCAATTTTGCAGCCGTTCCTAAAGACGTTGATTTTTATTTGCATTGTTTGGGTGGGTATCGTTCTGTAATCATGGCTGCTATCTTAAAATCGAGAGGCTATCACCAATTGATTAATGTCGAAAAAGGAATCACCGGAATTCGGAATGCGGGTGTTCCATTGACTGATTTTGTTTGCCCTTCGACTCAAAAGTAAATTCTAACAAACTATAACAAAAAATTAAGTGATAAAAATAGTCTGAACATATATTTTTAAATACTTTTGCAGACTAAATTCCAAAATTAATAGATAAAATGAAAAAAATTCTTTTAGTACTTTCAGTAGTTGCTGTTTTATTTTCTTGCAACAAAGCTGGTGAAAACGAATACATTGTAACCGGAACAATCAAAGGTATTGCTGAAGGCAAAACCGTAACACTTGAAGTGCAAGACGAAACTGGACAATTAAAACCAGTTGATACTGTAAAAGTTGAAAAAGGAAAATTTGTATTGAAAGGGTCGGCTAAAGAACCGGAGATGAATTTTATGCAAGTAGAAGGAGTTCAAGGAAAAGTACCCTTCATTTTGGAAAATGGGGATATCGAGGTGGTTATTAACAAAGACAGCATCGAAAATTCGAAAGTTACTGGAACCTACAATAATGAAGAATTAAGCAGCTATAAAGCAAAGGGAATGGCCATTCAGAAAAAGATGATCAAATTCCAACAAGACAATATGGCTAAAATGAATGACGCTCAACAAAAGAAAGATAGCGTTGTCATTAATGTATTGCGCAAGGAATACAACAAGTTTCAAGAAGAATTCATGAAACAGTCTGATGATTATTTGAAAACGCACAACAAAGCATTCATTTCTGTTTTAATCATTGAAGGCATGTTTAATCAAATGGCTCCAGATGTAGCTAAAATCAAAAAATTATACGGTGGTTTAGACAAATCATTGAAAGATACCAAGCACGGGAAAAACATTAAATCCAAATTGGATAAAATGAATACCCCTGTTGCCGCTGCAGCAGGTGTTGAAGTTGGAACCATGGCACCCGAATTTTCAGCTCCAAATCCGGACGGAAAAGTAATTACTTTAAAAGAAAGTTTGGGTAAAATTACCATTATCGATTTTTGGGCATCTTGGTGTCAACCATGTCGTCAAGAAAACCCTAATATGGTAGCGATATACAAAGCATTCCACGCTAAAGGATTGAATATGGTGAGCGTTTCTTTGGATGACGAAGCTGCAAAATGGAAAGCTGCGATTGCAAAAGATCAATTAACATGGACACAAGTTTCTAATTTAAAAGAAATGGACGATCCGATTGCAAAAGCATACAGCATTAAATTAATTCCATCTACCTTCATCGTAGATGCAACAGGGAAAGTAATTGCTAAAGATTTAAGAGGTGATGCCTTGAAAGCTAAAGTTGCAGAACTTTTAAAATAAGCTAAAATTACATTCGTTTAAAAATCTCCCTAGTGGCGATTTTTTTTATGTAATTCAATTCCAATTGCTTAAAAATAAGTTGAAATATAAGTCCCGTTTCTATTTGCAAACACCAAAACTGTTTTTATATTTGCAACCGTTTGAGACCAATGGTTTCCTTCGCTGGGGAGATACTCAAGCGGCCAACGAGGGCAGACTGTAAATCTGCTGTGTGAACTTCGCAGGTTCGAATCCTGCTCTCCCCACAAAAAAATAAGAACCCAAAACAACAAGCTCGCTTGATTGTTTTGGGTTCTGTTTTTTTGTGCAAGGTTTCCCTCAGAGGATCATTTGAAAAATAATCCTGTCGTTTTCGTAAAACATTATTATGAATTAAAAGGAAACCTTGCCATAAGTTATAATAGCACCATGGCTCGCTTGATTGTTTTGGGTTCTGTTTTTTTGTGCAAGGTTTCCCTCAGAGGATCATTTGAAAAATAATCCTGTCGTTTTCGTAAAACATTATTATG